>JBEKFT010000089.1:0-6101 GCA_050013175.1 Verrucomicrobiota bacterium | reverse complement strand
GTCAGATAAAGGTAGGAATTCGGATCGAAGCGATTCACGAAGCTCTTTCCCTGATGGTGAAGGTAGCTTTCAACGGTGAAAAGCGCCACCTCGGCGTCAACCGCATTCACCCTGGGTTGCAGGGTGCGGCCGAACTTCCGGGTCATCGCATATTCGCTGAGATAGGTGACGTGCCCCACCATACGGGCCACGGCGAGACCATGCTTCGGGCGGCGGTCGGGTGTGTAGTTTCCGGTGTTCCAGTCCGGATCAGTCATAATAGCGCGGCGGCCGATTTCATTGAATGCGATTTGCATCGCGTTGTGCGCGGCGCAGGTCGCGATCGGAACGCAAACGCGGACCTGCTCCGGAAGATGGACGGCCCAGTCCAGCGCCTGCATTCCGCCCATCGAACCGCCGATGACCGCGAACAGCCGCGAGATGCCCAGGTACTCGATCAGCTTTGCCTGCACCGCCACCATGTCGTGGACGCTGACGAAAGGAAAGTCCATGCCGTAAGGCTTGCCGGTTCCGGGGCACGCCGACATCGGACCGGTCGTCCCGTCGCAGCCTCCGAGCACGTTGGAACAGACGACGAAGAATTTGTCGGTGTCAATCGCCCTGCCCGGGCCAACGTGGAAATCCCACCAGCCGGGACGCCCCGTGTCGGGGTGAAGGCCCGCGACGTGTGCCGTGCCGGACAGGGCGTGGCAGACCAGGATGGCGTTGTCGCGCCGGGCGGAGAGCGTGCCCAGCGTTTGGTACGACACTTCCACCGGGTCGAACGTGAAACCGGACTGGGTTTGCACCCCGCGCAACCTGACGGTTTGCGTGCGCGTCACGCCCAGGGGCGATTGATAGCCCGTGGTCTTCTGGTCCTGAAGATCGCCCCGAACGATGCTGGCAGGCAGGTCCGTCATCTGCGTCAAACTCCAGTCCGGTTCACGTTGTCCGCGCGGTCTATTTCGCGGCGCGCAATGCCTGATCGATGTCAGCCTTGATGTCTTCCACGTCCTCCAGGCCTATGGAGAGCCGGACATAGTCCGGCGTGGCGCCGGTTTCCTCCAACTCGGCCGGCGTCAACTGCGAATGCGTGGTCGAAGCCGGATGAATCACCAGCGATTTGGCGTCGCCGATGTTGGCCAGATGCGAGAGCAGTTTCACTGAATTGATGAACTTCTTTCCGGCTTCCAGGCCGCCCTTGACGCCGAAACCGACCAGGCCGCCGAAGCCGTGCCGGAGATACTTCGAGGCAACCGGGTAACTTGGATCGTCCGGCAGCCCGGGATATGTCACCCAGGTCACCAGCGGATGCGTTTTGAGCCAGCGGCCAATTTCCAGCGCGTTGGCCGAATGTTGTTTCTGCCTCAGCGGCAAGGTTTCCAATCCCTGCAGGAAAAGGAACGAGTTGAACGGACTGAGCGCCGCGCCGATGTCGCGCAGCAGGGTGACGCGCGCTTTGAGGATGAACGCCACGTTGCCCAGCCCGGGCACGTTGCTCAATGCGTCCCAGTAAACCAGGCCGTGATAGCTCGGATCGGGTTCGGTGAATTCCGGGAACTTGCCGTTGTTCCACTTGAACTTGCCGGAGTCTACGATGACACCGCCGATGGACGTGCCGTGGCCCCCGACGTATTTCGTGGCCGACGTGGCAATGACGTCCGCGCCGTAATCAAACGGCCGCACCAGCCCCACCCCCACCGTGTTGTCCACCACGAGCGGGATGCCGGCCTCGTGCGCGATGTTGGCGAGCGCCGCGAAGTCCGGCACGTCGAGCTTCGGATTGCCGATGGTCTCGACGTAGAGGGCGCGGGTCCTGGGTGTGATGGCCTTGCGGAACGCTTCCGGGTCGCGGGAGTTCACAAACTTCGCCGTGCGGCCCAGCTTGGGCAGGGTGTAATGAAAAAGCTGGTAAGTGCCGCCGTAGAGGTTGTTGCCCGCCACAATGTCGTCACCCACCCGCGTGATATTCAGCAGCGCGTAGGTGATGGCCGCCGAACCGGACGCCACACCCAGCGCGCCGGTGCCGCCTTCCAGCGCGGCGATGCGCTGCTCGAAGACATCGGTGGTGGGGTTCATGATGCGGGTGTAAATGTTGCCGAATTCCTTCAGGGCAAACAGATTCGCCGCGTGGTCGGTGTTTTTGAAAACGTAGGACGTGGTCTGGTAGATCGGCACGGCGCGCGCGGTGGTCGTCGGGTCGGGAACCTGCCCGGCGTGCAGTGCCAGGGTGCTCAAGCCTTGGGGTTTGGTGCTCATACTTTTCTCGTTATTTATTGTTGGGTTGGCGGCAGGCGCCTGCGCCGGGCGTGGATCGCCACGACGGAAAAGTCGCTGCCACAGTTTGCTCATGGTATCGGGTTGCGTTGGGCTGGAGGCGGCCCGGCGGCGTAAGGCGGCGTATCGGAGGAACCACGTTGCCGCAAAAGCGGGCGCCGAGGCCTCCCCCAGCTTGAATCGCTTCGGTTTTTAGAATTCCCATTTGGTCGTGATGCCCCATACGCCGTCCGCGTCGTGATCCAATACGCCACCGAAGTGACCGTAGCCCACCGCGAGCGTGAGGTGCTTGTTTACAACATAGGCGGCGTCGAGTGTCCACCAGTCGCCTTCCGCCCTCACCAGATTGCCGATGGGCCTGTACTCATTCGGCTGCTGGCGGTATTCGGCAGCCAGCGCGAGGCTGCTGGTCACAAACACGACCACGTTGCCCTCAAAGAGGAAACTGTAGCTGTCAGTGAATCCACCCAATCCGTTCCAAACCGCTTTGGTCGCGCGTCCACCGGCTTCAAGCAAGACCGGCCGTGGCAACTGAGTGAACAGCTTGGAGGCATATAATGTGAAATCCACTCCCTGGTGGTACTTGATCCCGTGCTGGGCCAACGCATCGCCAAGTTCATTGTTGATGGTGCTGATGCCGTCGTTGTATTTGTAGTGAACCCCGGCGGTGAGGGCAGGAAGCCATTTCTGGTCGAATTCGCCTTCCTTCAACACCTGCAGCCGCGCGTTGGCGTTGTAGAGTTGAACCTCCTGCCTGCTGATGCTCACCCCCGTGGCATCCTCGATCGCCAGCGGCAGGTCGCCCAGATCCAGATTGTCCCAGCCGAACCCGAGTTCGAGCCGTGACCAGGGCGATTCCGTCACGGTGAACGCCTCAAGGTCTTGCCCGTGACCGATGTCAACGAAAGAGAACCCCACGCTCGGACGGCCGACCGGTTCGCCATCCCGCGGGGGATTGACGATGTAAGCCGACAGCGTGGAAAAAATTCCGCCGTTGCCTTCGATCTGGTGAAGCGGCAGCGGCGCGGGTTTCTCCGCCGGTGCCGGGGAAGCGGGTTGAGCGGGAGGTTGGGCGTCGTCCGCAGCCCTCAGAGCGAGCGGGGGAGCTGCGGCAAGAGCCAGCGCAATAAACAGCGCGGGCGGGCGGATAACATGGGGTTCGGTACGGGGATTGGTTCGGACAAACAGTTTGCTTTTCATGGTTCATTTCGTGTTGCCAGCAAACCTCCGGTCGTCCGGTCAGCCTGTTGTGGAGTTTCTACAGGTTCCTTTTGCCTCCAGCGTTCTGGTGGGTGCGAATTCATTTCACATCTCATGCCGCGCATTCTCCTCCGCGCGCTCCGACCGAGAAGTCCCGGTCGGCGCCCAGATCGCGGTTGTGGAGCGTTTTTGAAACGCCGAAAAGACCAATGTCCGCCGTGTGATGGTGGCTGCAGGTATTCGGACAGCCGCCGCGACGCGGTTCAGTTTGATCAGCGGGGTTCGCCCCACTGTGCTGATAATGTCAGGATAAAGAGGCATAGACTTTTCCTTAGAGAATTGGCAGCTTTCCGTCGCTTACTTGTTTATGTCTATTTACATAGTAGAGATTAAGATTTAGCGGAGGACTGGCTCTCCACTTTTTGCTATTTTCTTTACGTAAATTGCTGATATTCTGTAAGATCATATGCACGATAAAGTCGGTCGTATTTGATGGGGTGCAGGTGGAGTCGCGTTCGAGATTACGCCTAAATCATCCGAAGATTCCTCCCGAGATATCGCGTCTCGCGTGAGTCGCCATGGGCTGTCCACCGGAAATGACGGCCGACTTTGCCGGTTCGATCTCGATTGCTTCGAAGAATGGCCTCTCCTGTTGGATCAACGGACAGGAAGCCGTCGTTTGCGGCGACTGGAGACGAAAAAAACACCGATGCAACCGGGGCAGTCCGGAACCCGGAGCCCGGCCCGCCGGTTCGTCGAAGGTCAGGCGGCCAGGAGGTCGCGACAGGCTTTCTGAAGCCGCTTCAGGTTCGCCGCCGACTTCGCCTCGATGTAACAGCGGATCAATGGCTCCGTCCCGCTCGCGCGGAACGCCACCCACTCGCCGTTCGGCAGCAGAAACTTGAAGCCGTCCGTCGTGATGAACTTCCCGACCTTGAACGGGCCGATCGAAGAGAGGCCGGAACCGAGTTTCGCCAGCAACGCCTCCTTCTGATCCGGCGGGATGGAGACATTGATGCGGTCGGTGTGGAACTCCCCGATCTGTCTCGCCAGATCTTTCAGGATCCGTCCGAGCGATTTCCCTTCGGTGGCGACCAGTTCGGCCATGAGCAGGCACGCGAGGATGCCGTCTTTCTCCGGCACGTGGCCCTTCACGCTGAGGCCGCCGGATTCCTCCCCCCCCACAATGATCGGTTCGCTCTCCATCAACGCGCCGATGTATTTGAAGCCGACCGGCGTCTCGTGAACCTTCACGCCCAGCAATTCGGCGACGGCATCCACCTGATGGCTCGTCGGCACGGTCCGGACCACCGCGCCCGTCCAACGGCGGTTCTTCCTCAGATGATAGAGCGCCAGCGCCAGCACCTGGTTTGGCGTCAACCACGTGCCGTCCTTGTCAACGATGCCAAACCGGTCCGCGTCGCCGTCGAGTCCGAGTCCCATCTGCGCTTTGCCGCGGCGGACAAACGCGCTGACCTCGGCCATGCCGCGGGCATTGGGCTCGGGGTAATGGCCGCCGAAGAGCGGATTCAATTCGTTGTGAAACACCGTCACACGGGCGCCGGAATCCTTGAGAAGCGTGTCCAGGTAGCCGTGGCCCGTGCCGTACATCAACTCGACGGCGACCTTCAGTTTTGCCTTCTTGATCGCCGCAAAATCCACCAGCTTCCGCAGTTGCCTGAAGTACGACGGCTGCGGATCGAACGTCTTGCAGTCGTACGTTCCGGCGACGGCTCCCTTGAAGGACCCGTTGTGCGCGGCGAGCGCGGCAATGTTCGATTCGATCTGTCCGGTCACATCGGCCGTGGCGGGCGCGCCGTTGCCCGTCGAGAATTTCAGCCCCTGGTATTCGGCCGGATTATGGCTCGCGGTCATGTTGATGCCGCCTGCGGCTTTCCGGTCGCGGATCGAGTGAGCGATGGCCGGCGTCGGGGTGTCGCGATCGCAGAGCAGAGGCGCCAGTCCGCCAGCCGCCAGCACCTCGGCGGCCGCGAGCGAGAATTCCCGGCCCAGAAAGCGGGTGTCATAGCCGAGAATGACGGTTTTGGGATTCGGACCCGGTTCCTTGGACAAAAACTTCGCGATGCCTTTCGTCGCGAGGCGGACGCTGTCGAAGGTGAAATCCCGGGCGATGATGCCGCGCCAACCGCTGGTCCCGAATTTGATCGCTGCCATAATGGAAGCTGCCGGCTCGTTGAAGCGTTAACAACCCTGCTGCGGGACGTGGTGCCGGCACGACGAATCGGCGTTGTAAGGTTTGGGGTTCAGCTTTTCCAATCAAACGCCCGCTTCTTGAGTGCGTAAGTGTAGCCCACGAACAGCACCGCGAGGAACGAGATCATCGAGCCGAAAATCACATTCGGGTTCTCGTGGAGCATGTCCCGGTAAATCACCGCCCAGGGATAAAGAAAGACCCCCTCGATATCGAAGAGGATGAACAGCATCGCCACCAGGTAAAACTTCACCGAGAGTCGCGTGCTGCCTTCGCCGACCGGAAGCATCCCGCACTCGTAGGCGGTGTCCTTGATCCGCGACCGTCTCCCCTTTTTGCCGAGGATCACGGACAGGATCAGCATCCCGAAAGAGAATGCGACCGCCAGAAACCCCAGCATCAATACCGGCAAATACTGGGTCAGTTGCAACTG
>JBEKFT010000088.1:0-6152 GCA_050013175.1 Verrucomicrobiota bacterium | reverse complement strand
GACGGGATCGCGCAGGAATTTGCGCGCGTGACCGATCAAACCAGGGCCTGCTCGCTGCTCCAGCGGTGCCGGCTCCTTCAATTGTGGGCCGGGGCCGTCAGCGTTCTGCTGGCGGACAAGGGGCCGGCCTCCGCGCCGCCGGGCGAGCTTCGCGAGCGGTTGCGGCACATGATCGGCCAGGTCCGGGAAGCAGAGTTGACCGCCAGTTCGCTGGAGGACCTGGCGGGCCGGTTGGGTTGCAGCGAACGGCACTTCAGCCGTTTGTTCCGCAAGGAATTCGGCGTCTCGTTCTGCCAGCGGCAGATTGAATTGCGGCTCCTGCGCGCGCGCCAGTTGCTCTCAAATCCCGACACAAAAATCATCCACGTGGCTTATGACAGCGGCTATCGCCACCTCGGTTTGTTCAACAGTATGTTCAAGAAACGCTTTGGAATCACTCCCAGCGAATGGCGTCGGAACGCTCAAAAGTCCCTCACCCAGGCTTCGCGAAGCCTCTCGAAGCGGGCGGGTGTGATGGCGTTGCTGGCGGGACTTTGCCTGGGGTTCGCCGCCTCCGCGCAGACGAACCCGGCTCCCGCGGCGCCCGCGCCGGAATTTTATCTGGGAACTCCCGCCAGCCCGGAGGCGCTGCGCCGGGCGTCGGAGGCGTTGCACCGGAACATCCTCGAATCGTGGGTGGAAGAACGGCGGCACGAGGCCGGAACCGTCGCGTCCCCGGCCACGAACACGGCCGCCTTCGAAGTCACGGGCTACGATGTGGCCGGCAACACGGTCCTGCCATCCGGAGTCATCGAGGTGGTCCTCGCGCCCTACACCGGTCCGAAGGTCACATTTGATGCCATCCAGCAGGCGCTGGCGGATTTGCAGATGGCGTATCGCGACCGCGGCTATGTGACCGTCTCCGTCGGTCTGCCGCCTCAAAAGCTGACCAATGGGATCGTGCGGATGCAGGTGACGGAAGGGCGGCTCGCGGAGATTAACGTGCTCAACAACCGCTTTTTCTCAGCCGGCAACGTCCTGCGGGCGCTGCCCAGCCTGCACACCAACATGTTGCTCAACTCGCACGTCCTGCAACGCGAATTGGATGCCGCAAACACCGACCGTGACCGCCAGATTTATCCCCGGCTTGGCCCCGGCCCGGATCCGGGGACCAGCTCGATCGACCTCAAGGTCAAGGACCGCCTGCCCTTGCACGCGAGGCTGGAGTTGGACAACGAATCCACCCCCAATACACCCGATCTCCGGGTCAACTTCAACGCCCAGTACAACAATCTGTGGGATCTCGATCACGAGGTCGGCATTCAATACGGATTCACTCCGGAACGAATGAAGCTCGATGACCTCAACGTTTCGACCCCATTCGACCAGCCCCTCGTCGCCAACTACAGTGCCTTCTACCGGCTGCCACTGGCGGATGCGGAATCGATCCAGGGCCAGATGGATTCCGCGGGCCCGGCCCGATTTGGTTACAACGAGGCAAGACACCAGTTCAAGATGCCGCCGGTTTCCGGCCGGCCGGAACTGACGTTTTATGCGAGCCGTTCCACGGTAGATACCGGAATCCAGCTCAGCCCCGCGACAGCGCTGCCGATCACCAACGCGCTGCTGCACATCAATTCGCAGGACAGCGGCGAAAACCTTACTTTGAACGAGCAGTTAGGCACACGGCTTTCGCTGCCGTTGCGCAGCGAAGAAGAAGGGATTCAATCCACGCTGATCCTCGGCTTCGATTTCAAGCGCTTCCGCCAGGCGAGTTTCAATACCAACAACTTTTTAGAGACAATCACGTTTACCAATTCCCAGGGGAAGTTCTCAACCAACTACGTTGTCTCCTCGGCCCAGCCTGCCCGTTCAACGGGTGTGGATTACGTGCCGGTGAATGTGGAGCTCGACGTGTCCGACTCTGATGCCTGGGGAAGCTCCTCCTTCAATGCGAGCCTGAACTGCAATTTCGTGCCGGGGTTTTCGCGCGACCCCGCTTTCAGCGAAACGGCCTACTCCACGAAGGCGCGCGCCGATTATCTGGTTGTTGACATCGGAGCCAGCCGCGAGCAGAAGGTTTACAAGGAATGGACCGTCTCGTTGGGCGGCAACGGCCAGGTTGCCAACGGACCCCTCATCAGCAACGAGCAATTTCCCCTGGGCGGAATGTCCAGCGTGCGAGGCTATCATGAAGGCGAGACTTATGGGGATTCCGGCTGGCGCGTCTCCATCGAGCCCCACACTCCCTATCTGAACCTCGGCATGTTTGCCCGAGACGTGAACGCCCGGGCGAACGGCGATGACTCGAAATCCGGCCCGGGCGGCAACAACGGAGCGGTGGCTCCCCTGTGGCTGCGGGGTTCGGCCTTCGTGGATTACGGCCAGGCCTATCTGCGGGATGCGCCCACCGGCACTGCCGATCGCACCCAGTTGTGCGGTGTCGGCTTTGGGGCCACCGTGAGCGAGGGGGACTGGCTCAACGGACGAATCACCTTCGCCTGGCCGCTGTTCAATTCGCCAACAACCAAAGCCGGTGTAATGCAGATTTATTTCGGCGTGGGAGTTCAATTCTGAGCATCGCCGGCCGGATTGTCACGAAGTTGTAACACATGTCCGGCGCTCCGATTGGCTAAGATGGTGGAGATTACAACCTCCATGCAGAATGTGGATCAACAATACGCCGGCGGGGCTATGAAACCTTGTAGCCGCCAATGTGAATTGGCGGACCGGTCCCGCAGTGGCGATCTCCGCCGTTTCACAACGGCGGCCAAGGGATCTCGGTTCATGAGTAGCTCCGTTTTCCGTCCGGCCGTCATCGTGATGGCGATCCTCGGAGCCGCCCTCACCGCGTTCGCCAATCCCCAGGGAATGACGGTGGTCAGTGGCCACGCCTCCGCCAAGGCCAGCGGGTCCCAACTCACGATCAGCGCTTCCCAGAACGCCTTCCTCAACTGGAAATCCTTCAACATCGCCGCCGGACAAACCACCACCTTCCAGCAACCCTCCGCCACCTCGGTCGTCTGGAATCGCATCAATGACCCGAATCCCTCCCAGATTTGGGGACAACTGAATGCCAACGGGATGGTCGTGCTGATGAACCAGTCCGGCTTCTATTTCGGCCCGAATTCCGTGGTGAAGGCGGCCGGATTCGTCGCCACAACCGCAGTTCCGCCCCCCGAGTTCGTTCCGGGCGGACAATGGGAGTTCAATGGCCCGCCGCCATCCGCCAGCATCATCAATTACGGCCAGATCAACGTCCAGTCCGGCGGTTCGGTCTTCCTCATCGCCGACGCCATCGAAAATCACGGGTCGATTTCAGCGCCGGACGGAGTGGTGGGCCTTTATGCGGGCAAGCGAGTCCTCGTTTCAGACCGGCCGGACGGTCTCGGAGTCAGCGTCGCCGTCACATTGCCCGCCGGGTCCGTTGACAACGACGGCCGGGTCGTCGCCGACGGTGGCTCGATTCTCCTGAACGCGCAAACGATCAATCAGAACGGGCTGATCCAGGCCAATTCCGTCCAACAACGAAACGGCGTCATCGAACTGGTCGCCGGCGACGCCGTGAACCTTGGCGCCAACTCCAGTTTGCAGGCGCGCGGCGACGACAGCGCGGTCAGCGGCGGCGGGCAGATCACCGTGCGGTCCGGAGGCTCGTTCTCGGACACCGCCGGTTCGTCCATTTCGGTTGCGGGCAGCGCGCTCGGCGGCAATGGCGGTTCGGTGGAGATTTCCGCGCTCGACATGCCGGCAATTCATTCGATTGTGGATGGACACGCGGCTGCGGGCAGTGCCGGGGGCCGGCTGTTGCTCGATCCGACGGACATCATTCTCGACACCGGCGGCACGGGCAGCGCCGGTTCCGGCTCGGTGACGGCCGGCAGTTCCTCAGGCACGCTGGATTTGAACGTCAACTCCGCCTTCATCGGCCTTTCCCAGATTGATTTGCAGGCGACCCACACCATCACGCTCGCGACAGGCACGACTTGGGACCTTGCGCAGAGCACGGGAGAATCAGGGCCGGGATGCCAGTTGACGCTTGAAGCCGGGACCGATAGCGGAAGCGGGATCCTTTTCAACACCGGCTCAAGCATCCTGGGTGGACCAGGCTGGTCGGTCACGTTGAACGCGGGCCGTGATTTCAGCTCGGCCAATCCCGTGGCCGTTATTCCCGGCGTCGGGAACATCACTTTCAGCGGAACCAGCAGTTTGCAAACCCAGGATGGTGCCATCACGCTGCTGGCCGGAAACAACGTCGTGGTCGGTGGAGGTTCCGTGACCACGATGGCGGGAGGCAGCATTAACGTCACGGCTGTGGCTGGCAGCGTCAATACGGGGACGAAGAACAGCGGATTCAAGTTCGGCTCGTTCGGCACCGGGTACAGTGTCGATCCAAATCTCGGGGGAATCAGCACGGGAGCCGGCGGCGATGTGAACATCACGGCTGGCCAGGACATCACCAGCTACCTGCCGGCTTCGGGGGGGTCCATTACCGACGCGGGTAGCGGCGCATTCGGGCCTGAGGCGGGGAACGTGACATTGACCGCGGGTCATGACGTGGTGGGCCACTACGTGGTCTGCAACGGCACGGGCACCATCAACGCGGGCAACGACGCCGGGGATGCAAACAGAATGCTGGCGTTGAGCCTGGTTGCCGGAGGATGGTCGGTGAACGCGGTTCAGGACATCTTGCTCCAGGAAGTTCGCAATCCGAACGGCACTTTCAATAACCTGGGGTTCTCGACCTCGATGACCAAACACTATTTCGATTACGCGCCGAACGATTATGTCAACCTGACGGCCGGCAACTCCGTCCAATTGCTCGGAGGCGCATTGCCCCGCAACTCCGGCACGTTCGAGCAAAACATCCCTTCAATTTATCCCTCAACTCTGGACATCACCGCCGGCGCCGGTGGAGTGACCCTTGCGAATGACATTATCCTTTTCCCGTCGCCGTTGGGTCAGTTGGACATCACGACGGCAGCAGGAGGGTCCCTTACCGGGTCAAAACCGGGGGAGCTCACGCAGATCACCCTGTCCGATAGTGCCGCATCCCAATACACCTCCGCTTCCAGTTTCGGTCCTGACGACCATGCCGCAACACCCATTCACCTGGACGATCCGCAGCCTGTTTCTCTGGATATCGCCGGGGACATGACCGATATCATGCTCGTTTCGCCCAAAGAGGCGGATATTTCCATCGGCGGTGACATGGTAAACAGCCGGTTTGCCATCCAGAACCTTCACCCGACAGATATTTCCACGCTGGTTGTTGCCGGCGACATCGTGAACCGCAACGAGTTCACTGCGGTCCCGCTGAGCACGAAGCCCAATTTTCCCATCTTTCAAAACCTCTTTCCGGGGGGAACAGTCGATATTAACGGCCAGCCCATCGGGCGCACGCTCAATCTGTTCTACCTCCAATCCAATGGCACGCTCGCTCCAGTCGATCCCGGTATCGCCGGCCAATTCTTTTACGATTCCACGGCCCAAACGCTGACATTCGAGGGTCGCATGTCCTCCAGCGTGTTGCAGGAACTCTCCGCGCTTCAGGTGGAAGTATTGAATGCGAACGGCCAGCTTGAACTCAATCCCAACGGCAGCGTGGTCACCCGGCCCGTGCTGTTCGCCAGTACGGCCGCCCTGGCCCAGTTGTTCAGCGACAGCCAGGATGTTCCGACCAACCCCAACACGGGTTATATCGTCAGCGGGCCGGGCACATTGAACGTCAAGGCCAACAACATGGACCTCGGCGCGACCATCGGCATTCAATCGGTCGGCCCGGCTGACAACCATGCGCTCGCGACGCTGGGAACCTCCGGCGCGGCCATCAACGTCAACCTGGCGGGCAATCTGGACATGTTTTCAACCACGATCTCCACGCTCGCGGGAGGTGCCATCACGGTGGATGCCCAGGGCGACATCACGGTGGGTTCGTCTTCGTTTGTTGGCAATGACCTGGCGCCTCGGGGGATTTTTACCGCAGCCAAAGCGAATGTGACCGTGATTGCCGGCGGCGACATCAATGTGAATGGATCACGCATCGGCGCGTATGACGGCGGCAATGTCACGGTGGAATCGCTGCATGGCAATGTGAATGCCGGGTCGGGAGGCCAGGGCTTTGCGACGGTTGAAGAAGTGGCCTTTAATCCCAAAACCGGCCAGGTGCAGAT
>JBEKFT010000087.1:0-6157 GCA_050013175.1 Verrucomicrobiota bacterium | reverse complement strand
CTCGAGGTCCTCAAGCGTCACCATCGAGTAGGGTTTGCCGCTCTTTTTCGAAACGCCGTTTTGGACCGCCGCAACCAGGCCGCCGATGCGCGTCAGGCTTCGGTTCGGCAGTTGCGCCAGCCCCGCGCTGTTGGTCAGGCCGTATTTCTCCAGGAGCGGCACGTACGGCGTGAGGGGATGGCCGGTGACGTAAAAGCCGAGCAACTCCTTCTCGTGCGCCAGCAACTCGTGCTGCGGCCATTCGGGCAGGTCGGTGAGGGATTCCGGCATCGGCGGAGCTTTCTCCTCCAATGCGCCGAAAAGCGAGGTCTGCCCGCGCTGGCGGTCGGAAATGATGCCGGCGGCCCGCGCCAGCGTCCAGTCCGTCTGGGCCAACAGGGCCGCGCGGGTCCGGCCGAACCCGTCGCAGGCTCCGCATTTGATCAGCCCTTCCAGCACCTTGCGATTGACGGAACGACTGTCCGCGCGCTCGCACAGATCCGACAGCGACCGGAACCTTCCACCTTCACCCCGTGCCTTCAAAATGGATTCCATTGCTGCTTCTCCGACGCCCTTGATCGCGGCCAGGCCGAACCGGATGGCCTGCGGCGGCGCCGGCGGGTCCGCGGGCCCCGGCCCGGCCTCCGGCCTGCCTTCCGGGCCGCGCAGGGGCGCCGGCGCAAAATGCACCTCGCTCTCATTCACGTCCGGTCCGAGCACTTCAATACCCATCCCCCGCGCCTCGGCGATGTACTGGCTCAGCTTCCCTGTATCCGACATGTCGTTGGTCATCATCGCGCAGAAAAACTCGACGGGGTAATTCGCCTTCAGATAGGCCGTTTGATACGCGACGATGGCGTAGGCCACGGCATGGGATTTGTTGAATCCGTAACCGGCGAATTTTTCGAGCAGGTCGAAAATCCGGTTCGCCCTGGCCTCCGGGATGCCATTTTTCTCCTTGCAGCCCTTCACGAAAATGGCGCGTTGCTTGGCCATTTCCTCCGCCTTCTTCTTGCCCATCGCCCGCCGCAACAGATCCGCGCCTCCGAGCGTGTACCCGGCCAGGACCTGCGCCGCCTGCATCACCTGCTCCTGATAGATCAAAATGCCGTAGGTTTCCCGCGCGATCGGCTCAAGGAGCGGATGCTCGTATTCAATCCTCACATCGCCTTGCCGGCGACGGATGAATTCCGGAATCAGGTCCATCGGTCCCGGACGGTACAGCGCGACCAGCGCCGTGATGTGCTCGATCGAACTGATCTGGAACTTGCGGCACAAATCACGCATCCCGCCCGATTCTAATTGAAAGACCCCCAGTGTGTTGGCCTTGTTCAGCAGCGCGTACGTCTGCTCGTCGTCCAGAGGCAGGTGATCCACCGGAACATCGATTCCTCGCGTGCGCCGGACCATCTCGCAGGTGTTGCGAATGACGGTGAGCGTCTTGAGACCGAGAAAATCCATCTTCAACAAACCGAGGTCGCCGACCGGCCCCATCGCGTATTGCGTCACGATCGTCCCGTCTTCGTCCTGCTTGAGCGGGAGGAGGTTGACCAGGGGTTGGTCCCCGATGACCACGCCCGCCGCGTGGACGCTGGCGTTCCGCGTCAGGTCTTCCAGAACGAAGGCCGTATCGATGAGTTCCCGGGTCACTTCCTCCGTTTCGTAAGCCTCCTTGAGCTCCGGCGATTGCTTCAACGCCTTTTCCAGCGTCATCTTCAATTCGTTCGGAACCATCTTGGCCAGCCGGTCGCAGTCCCCATAGCTCAATCCCATCACCCGCCCCACGTCCCGCACCACCGATTTCGCCCCCATCGTGCCAAAGGTGACGATCTGCGCGACCGCGTCGCGTCCGTACTTCTGCCGGACGTATTCGATCACATCCGCCCGGCGATCGTCGGCAAAGTCGATGTCAATGTCCGGCGGATTGACGCGCTCCGGATTGAGAAATCGCTCGAACAGCAGCCCATATCGGATCGGATCCACGTTCGCGATTTCCAACAGATACGTGACCAGCGAGCCCGCGGCGGAGCCACGCGCCACGCAGGCAATCCCCTGGCTGCGCCCGTAGCGGATGAAATCGCCGACGATCAGGAAATAGCTCAGAAAGCCGGTCTTCTCGATGACCTTGAGCTCGAGCTGGAGCCGGTCCATCACCACTTTCAACGCCGCCGCCGCCGCGGGGTCGCCGGACGTGGCGCCGTTGGAATCGCGAGCCGGACTGTTCCCGGAACCCGCCGCCGCGGAAGCCGGCGCCGCATACGTCGGGAGCCGCCCCGGATCTTCCATCCGGTCCACGATGAATTCCCCGCCTTCCGCGCGGGCGTGCACGCCGTAGCGCTTGCACAGCCCCTCCGCCAGGAGGTGCCGCAAATAGCCTTCGCGCGTGAAGTGTTCGGGCGGATTGAAAACCGGATAATGCAGCTTGCCGAATTCGATCTCGAGGTTGCACCGTTCGGCCACCTCGAGCGTGTTCCGGACCGCCTCCGGCACTTCGGCAAAGCGCGCCTTCATCTCCTCCGCCGACCGCAGGTAAAACTGCTCTTCGGCATACTTCATCCTCCGGCTGTCCGCGAGTTGAGCCTGGGTGCCGATGCAGATGAGGCAATCGTGGGCATGCGAATCACCCTGTTCGACGTAGTGAACGTCGTTCGTCGCGACAAGCTTCAGGCCGAACTCCTTTGCCAGCGGGATCAGATGCCGGTTCACCTTCGCCTGCTCGGGCAGTTGGTGGTTTTGCAGCTCGAGATAAAAATTCTCCGCGCCCAGCGTCTGTTTGAACCAATCGATCGCCGCGCGGGCCTTTGGCAACTGGTCCTTCTGGATGCATTCCGGGATTTCGCTCGCCAGACAGCCGGACAACGCGATCAGCCCGTCCTTGTGCGCGGCCAGCAGTTCCTTGTCGATGCGCGGCTTGTAATAATAACCCTCCAGGTGGGCTGCCGTCGCGAGCCGGATGAGATTTTTGTAGCCGGCTTCGTCCCTCGCCAGCAGCACGAGGTGGTTGTAGATGTCACGGCCTCCGGTGCCGGCCTTTTTGTCGAACCGGCTCCCCGGCGCGACATACATCTCGCAGCCGATGATCGGCTTGAGACCCTTGTTCCGCGCGGCCTGGTAAAAATCGATCGCCCCGTAGAGCACGCCATGGTCGGTCACCGCCAGCGCCGGGAATTTCAACGCGCGAGCCTTCTCCATCAGCCGGTCGAGCCGGCAGGCGCCATCGAGCAACGAATACTCGGTGTGCAAATGCAGATGAACGAAGTCCGCGTGCGACATGCAGGCAGGTTACCCCCCCGCGCGTGCGCGAGGCAAGGAAGTGATATTCACCGACCCGCTTTACCGGCGCTTCCCCGCGACGAAGAATGCCTTGATCACATCCGCCACCCGCTGGACCTGCTTGTCGGTCAATTCGGGATAGATCGGCAGGCTGAGGCACTCGCGGGCGGCCTTCTCCGCGACTGGAAAATCGCCTGCCTTGTAGCCCAGGCCGGCATAGCATTTTTGCAGGTGCAGCGGCAGCGGATAATGCAGGGCACAACCCACTCCGCTGGCTTCCAGGTGCTTCTTGAGTTCGTCGCGCCGCGCGTGCCGCACCACATAGAGATGCCACGCGCTTTCGGCATACCCGGCTTCGCGCGGCAGTTGCAGCGGCGTGTCGGCCAGAAGATCGTGATACGTGTGGGCGATGGTCCGGCGCTTCTGCGTCCAGGTTTCCAGGTGTTTCAGCTTGACCCCCAGCACCGCGCCCTGAATCCCCTCCATCCGGTAATTGAACCCCACTTCGTCGTGATAATATCGCTGGGTCGAGCCGTGTTCGCGGAGAGCGCGGGCTCGCGCCGCCAATCCGGCGTCGTTCGTCACCAAAGCCCCCCCTTCGCCGCAAGCCCCGAGATTCTTGCCGGGATAAAAGCTGAAACAGGAAACCCGGCCGAAGGTCCCGACCTTCCTGTCCTTGTACTTCGCGCCGTGCGCCTGCGCCGCGTCCTCCACCAGCGGCAGGGCGTGCTTCCGGCAAATCTCCAGGAACGGGTCCAGGTCGAAGGGATGGCCGTACAAATGCGCCGGCAGAATGGCCTTGGTGCGCGGCGTGATCGCGCGTTCGACCCGCGCCGCATCCAGGTTGAACGTCGCGTCGTCCACGTCCACATACACGGGCCGGGCCCCCGCATAGGAAATCGCCCAACTCGTCGCCACGAAAGTGAACGGCGTCGTGATGACTTCGTCTCCCGGGCGGACGCCCGCCAGGAGCATGGCGACGTGCAGGGCCGAAGTGCCGCTGTTGAGGCCCACACAGTTCTCGGCGCCGCAATACTGCGCAAAGTCTTTCTCAAACCGGACCACGTCCGGGCCAAGACAAAACGAGCAGTTGTCGATCGTGCGCGCAATCGCAGCGTCGATGTCCTTGCGGACACTGCGCAGTTGAGCCGGCAGATCAAAGTAGGGTATCGGCTGAGTCATGTCATGGGTCCCCGGTCGAATTCGCGGGCAACATAATCTGTAAGGACGCGATCTTACAAGACAATCGTGCCCGTATTGTTCCCGAACCTCCCCGCCCTCGCTTCGAGCCCGGTCAATCGGGGTTCTCCTTCAGCCACTGCTGCATTTTGTCGGGCCACTTCGCCGGATCATCCTCGTCGAGGTAAAGCTCGATCAGATCCTTCGCTTCGTCTGCCTTGGGATGGTCCGGGTTTTGTGTCACCTGCAGGAGTTGCGGCAGTTTGACCGAGTTCGGCCGGTTCAAAACATCGCTCATGAGCACGTCCAGCACCGAGTCGGGCAGATTTGTGTTCTGCAGCAACTGGCCCAGCGGGGCGTAGTTGTCATCCGGAACCAGGTTCGACAGATGTTGCGCCACCTCGGCTTGGCCCTCCTCCGGCAGCCGCGGAAAAACCGCGAACAAATCCTTGACCTTGTTGGTGTCGTCCTCGTCCGACCCCAGGATCTCGTCCAGCTTGTCTTCCCAATCCGCGAGCAGATTCGTGGCGCCGCCCGTCGGGGTCGTGTTGGTCGCGACGACGGCTGGGTTTGCGGCGGCCTTCGTTTCCACCGGGGGATTGGATTCGGCGCCGACGGATGGCGGGCGGTTATCCGGCGATTGGACGGGGGTTGGAATTGCAACGGAAGGCGTGGGGGGTGGCGCCGGCCCCCGGCTGCCCCACCATCCGATCAGGAGCCCGACCGCCACGATCCCCGCCAGAATGCCGAGGCCGATCAATACTTTCGAAAACTTCTGCATGGTCTCTCAGTTCCTTCCTTATAGTTTCTCCAGTTTGGCGCCGGAATCAACCTCTTTGAGGTTTCGCGCCATTCGCGTTCCCTGACTTCGCAACGCACCGTCGCCCGGAAGCAGGTCACTTGTTGAACTGGAGTTCGTATAGTTTCCTGTAAACCCCGCCCCGCTCGATCAGTTGCGCATGAGTGCCTGTTTCGACAATCCTGCCTTCGCTCAGCACCACGATAAGATCCGCGTTCTGGATGGTGGAAAGGCGGTGGGCAATGCAGAGGGTGGTGCGACCCTGCATGAGTTTCTCGAGCGCCGCCTGGACGGCCCGTTCGGATTCCGTGTCGAGCGCGCTGGTGGCTTCGTCCAGCACGAGGATCGGCGCGTTCTTCAGGATGGCGCGGGCGATGGCGACGCGCTGGCGCTGGCCGCCGGACAACGCCATGCCTTTCTCGCCCACGACCGAGTCGTAGTCCCGGGGCTTTTGCATGATGAAATCGTGCGCGTTGGCGTGGCGCGCCGCGGCTTCGATCTCGGCATCCGTGGCCCCGGGCCGTCCGAGGGCGATGTTGCGGCGGATGGTGTCGTGAAACAGAATCGTTTCCTGGGTGACCAGGGCGATCTGGCTGCGCAGGTCTTTGATGGAAACCTGCCGGATGTCGGTTCCTCCGATGCGCACGGCGCCGTGCTGCGGATCATAAAACCGCAGAATGAGGTTGGTGACGGTGGTTTTCCCGGAGCCGCTGCTGCCGACCAGCGCCACCACCTGGCCCGCCTTGACAGTCATGTTGACGCCCCGCAGGACCGGCTTTTCGCCGTAATCAAAATCAATGTTCTCGAGGTGAATGTCCGCCCGCTTCGCTTCGAGGGGCACAGGATGAGGCGGATCTACAATCGTGCTCTTGGTTTCCAGCAGCTCGAATACCCGCTGGCTGGCCGCCGAGGCCTGATGCAACTGGT
>JBEKFT010000086.1:0-6178 GCA_050013175.1 Verrucomicrobiota bacterium | reverse complement strand
CAGTTTCACGTTTTCCTCCAACTGTGCGATGGAATCCAGTCCCACGATCACCGTGCTGACCGGCAGCGACAAAGTATAATACATCGCCTGCCCCATATCAAGCGTTCCCGGGCGCGTAGTCTCGACAATCCCTTCCCACGAGTGCTTCTGCTGCTCGAGTGAAGGCGGCGTCCACTTGGCCAGCAGGCGTCCGCGCGCCGGAATTTTCATGCCGATGATGCCCATTTGCTTTTCCACGGCCAGAGGCAGGAGCTCGTCCATGAAACTGAAGTGGTGCTTGTCCGCGCCGTTCACAGCCATCAAAACGGTGTCAAACGGGAACCGCCGAATGGCTTCGATGAGGCAGTCCGGGCGGTAATGGCCGGTGATGCCAAGAAATCGAACGAGCTTTTGATCGCGCGCCTGGATCAGCGCCTCCATGGCGCCGCCTTTTGCAAAGACTTCATCGATGTCATGAAGCGTCCCCAGGTCATGGAGTTGCCAGAGATCGAGATGGTCCGTCTGCAGCAGTTCCAGGGATTGCTCCAGCATCCGCAGCGAGCCATCGCGAGTGCGTTCCTTGGTTTTGCTGGCGAGGAAGGCCTCGGCGCGGCGGCGTTTCATCACCTGGCCAATGTGGCGTTCGCTCCACCGTTCCGGCCCGCCATAAATCGAGGAGGTGTCAATGTAATTCACTCCCAGGTCGAGCGCCCGCTCGATGATCGGGATGGCCACCGCTTCGTTGTGAGGGTGCTCGATCGCCGCCTGGCCGCCCAGGCTGTAGATGCCAACCCGGTGACCGGTCTTGCCCAGATTGCGCGTGGGCATGGTTCCAGCCATCGCCGGATTCGAGACCTGGACTGGATTGGCCGGGACGGCATTGGAGAGGGCGGTCGGGGCGAGGACCGCCGCCGTGGCGACGCCGCCGAGTTTGAGAAAGTCCCGGCGGCTCTGCTGCAGATTGTTGGATGTTTGTTTTGCGCGCATAACGTTGCTGGTGTTCGGCAGGAATATTGCATCCGCGTTTGCTTCTCAGCAAGTTCAAAGGCCCGGTGGTACCCTGGGAGAATTCGCGCCGATTCGCGCAATTTGCAGACAAACTCCTCTTCCCAACCCCATCGGGGTTGTATCACTCGCGCGATGCACTGCTGGCCAAGCTGCTCCGGCCCTTCCAACCGAAAAAATAGCTGTCGCCACGGCCGGCGCAAATCCCCGCTCGCGCGATGTCCCAAGATCTCCGGCCCCCATTTGCCAACAGTACGGATAGCCTCTGCACACTGAACCCTTATACTTGCCGTGCGGCGAAAAATCCGACCGGCTTGCGCCGGGAACAAACCCTTTGCCCCCGGAATGGGTTCCCGGGAGGAGCAGGCAGGAATTTGGCGATGAGACTATGGCAGTGTGCTTGAACAAACAAAGCACGTCGGTAAAATGGGCCCTGCTGCGGAATGGACCCCGGGTCTTTGCTCTTCTGGGAAAGGCCACTCCCTCCGGACTCACCCCATTCACCCCTGAGGATGTTCCCACCGGCTGGGCCGTAACAGCCGAATTCGGCTGCCTCCGATTGGAACGCCTGTCTGGTTATGAAGAAGTCACAGGCGACCGGCTGATGTTGCCCACCCCGTTTTCCTACGATTACGGTGCCTGCGGACCCAACGAGTGTCCAGATCTGACCCGGACGGTTTTCGGCCTCCTGCCTTCTGAACTGGATGAATTGATCGCGGTGCTTCGACACGGGAGTTTTCCGGTCCTGGGATTCTCGCCGACCGATGTGCGATGCAGCATTAGTTCATGCACCATTCCCGGCTATTGGCCGCACGTGGTCGTGTCGAACATGGCCTTGTGCGGGAACATCACCTCTCTCGAAACATTTCTGCGGATCGTGATCAGTTCCCTGCCGCAAAACCACCTCGGAGTCCGCGTTCCAAGCCTGCAGCCCGTGATCAAAAAGATGCTGCGGCTGATGGTCGTCCAACGCCGGGGCATCCACTACTGCAGGGAAGCCCTCGCTTCCGTCCCCGCCGGCGGGCTGGGCGTCAAGTAAGCCTCCAAACCGGGCTCCACAATCCGGAGTCACAAGGATCCGATCGAGTCCGGACGAGAAGCTTGAATTCAGGCACCGATCAGTCGCCCGACTTGCTCTTTCCGTGCACCTGCGCGGCGACCCTCAACCTCAGGGCATTCAAACGGATGAATCCCGTCGCGTCGTTCTGGTTGTAGGCTTTGGTGGGATCCGCTTCCATCGTAGCAATGTGGGGGTTGTAGAGGCTGACCGGGGACTTTCGACCCGCCACCATGATGTTGCCTTTGTAAAGCTTCACGCGCACGGTGCCGGTCACGTTCTTCTGGCTTTCGGTGACGAACGCCTGCAACGCCAGCCGCTCCGGAGAAAACCAGTATCCATAGTAAACCAGCTCCGCATACCGCGGAATCAGCGAGTCCCGCAGGTGCATCACCTCGCGGTCCATCGTGAGCGTTTCCATCTGCCGATGCGAGAAGTGCAAAATCGCCCCGCCGGGCGTTTCATAGACACCGCGCGATTTCATGCCGACATAACGGTTTTCCACCATGTCCACCCGGCCCACCCCGTGTTTGCCGCCCAGTCTGTTGAGCGATTTCATCACGCCGAGCGGCGTCATGCGCCTGCCGTTCACCGCGACACAGTTTCCCTTCTTGAATTCGAGCGTGACGTATTCCGGTTTGTCGGGGGCGTCTTCCGGCGAAACGCTGAGCTTGAACATGTCTTTGTTCGACGCGGCGAAGGCGTCCATCCAGGGGTCTTCCAGGATCCCGGCCTCAAATGAAATATGCAGAAGGTTCCGGTCCATCGAATACGGTTTCTTCGCAGTGGCCTGGACGGGGATTCCCTTCTGGGCGCAATAGGCGATCATCCGCGCGCGGCCCGGAAACTGGTCCCGGAACAGGCTGTCACGCCAGGGTGCGAGGACCTGCAGCTCGGGCGCGAGCGCGGCGGCGGTCAGTTCGAAGCGCACCTGGTCGTTGCCCTTGCCTGTGGCCCCGTGGGCAAGCGCATCCGCCTTTTCCTTGCGGGCAATTTCAATCATGCCCTTGGCGATCAGCGGTCGCGCGATGCTGGTGCCGAGCAAGTATTGGTTTTCGTACACCGCGCCCGCCTGGATCATCGGAAAAATGAAGTCGCGCGCAAACTCCTCCTGCAAATCCACCACATACACCTTCGACGCGCCGGTTCTCTTCGCCTTCGCTTCAAGGCCCTTGAGTTCCTCCTCCTGGCCGATGTTCGCGCAGAAGGCGATCATCTCAGCCTGGTAATTCTCTTTGATCCACGAGAGCAGCACCGAAGTATCGAGACCGCCGGAGTATGCCAAAACAATCTTCATCTCGGGCAATTAAGCGGGAACCGGGCGAAGACACCAGCGGAAAATGAAGGCGAAAAGGCGACCCGTGCCCTGCGCGCTTCCGCTTGGCCGCTCCACTCAGGTGAAACCGCGGACGGACACGGATAACAACACATTGTTATCCGCCAATGACGCGAATTTCCGCGAATGGAAACCAGGACAAGTTCACTCGCGGAAATTCGCGTCATTCGCGGATAAATTCTTTTCTCCCTATCCGTTTATCCGCCCGTTCCGCCGCGCTCCAGGGTCTGGTCCTCCCACGACGCCGGATCGTCCAGCGATTCCAGGTGCGTGAAAGCGGTGCTGTCGGGCAAGGCGCGCCGGATGTCGCCCTCGATGCGCTCAAGGAGTTCGTGGCCGCGATGGACCGTCCAGCCGCCCGGAACAAGCACGTGCACGGACACAAATTTCCGCGCGCCGGCCCGGCGTGTGCGCAATGCATGGAACTGAATTCCCTCGCTCGAGTATTGGTCAAGGACGCCGCGAACGACGGCAACATCGTCCGCGGACAACGCGGTGTCCATGAGGCCCAGGACGGACCTCTGCACAATACGAATGCCGGTCCAGATGATGTTTGCCGCCACGACGAGCGCCACCACCGGGTCCAGCCGCTGCCAGCCCGTCAGCGCAGCCAACCCGACCCCGGCCAGCACGCCGACCGATGTCCACACATCGGCCAACAAATGATGCGCGTTTGCTTCGAGCGTGATGGAATTGTGCCTGCGTCCCACGCGCAGCAGCAGCAGCGAGACGGCCAGGTTGACGAGGGTGGCTGCCATGGAGACGGCCAGACCCACACCGATCTCCGCCAGCGGCTTCGGCACCATCAACCGCGGCACCGCCGCCGCACTGATGCTGACCGCCGCCACCACAATCAGCCCGCCTTCGACGCCGCTGGAAAAATACTCGGCCTTGCTGTGACCGTAAGCGTGGTCCTCATCGGCCGGACGCGCCGCCACCGTCAGCATCGACAACGCCATGATCCCTCCGATCAGGTTCACAACCGATTCGATCGCATCCGAGAGGAGCCCGACCGATCCCGTGATGCCGTAGGCCGCCGTTTTCAGGACGATCGTGAAGAGGGCGGCCACGATCGAGATCCAGGCAAAACGGGTCAGCCAGGAGCGGTTCATATCAGATCATATGGCAGAACATGCCGTCGCGGAGTTTGGGCTCAAACCAGGTGCTCTTGGGCGGCATGATTCCGCCCGCATTGGCAATCGTCATCAACTCCTCGATGCCCGTCGGGAACAGGGAAAAGGCGCAGGCATGATCTCCGCGATCCACCAATCGCTCCAACTCGTCCGTGCCGCGAATGCCGCCGACAAAACTGATCCGGTGGCTCGTTCGCGGATCGGCGATGCCAAAGAGGGGATCGAGGATATGTTTTTGCAGCAACGTTACGTCCAGTTTCTCTACCGGGTCCACCGTGGCGGCGAAGCGCGGACGGAAGTTCAGCGTGTGCCACTGTCCGGACAGATAAAGACAAACCTCGTGCCTGCGGGACGGAGCGGTCGCGCCCGGCGATTTGAGGATGAACACTCCGTCGAGCCGCTCCAGCAGTTGCGCGGGCGTCAGTCCGTTCAGATCCTTCAGCACGCGGTTGTAGGGGAGGATTTGCAGTTGGTTGTGGGGGAAAATCACGCTCAGGAAAAAAGCGCTGCGCCCCGCGCCATTGCGGTTCTGGAAAACTCGCGCCGCGGCCGCGCTGCGATGATGGCCGTCGGCGATGTAAAGAAATGGAACGCTCGCGAATGCGGCTGCGATGAACCGGATGTCCGCAGCGTCCCCGATCGTCCACGACGTGTGCCGCACGCCATCCGCCGCCGTGAAATCGACCGCCGCCTTCCCGGCGGCCCGTTTCGCGACAAACTCATCGATCGCCGGAATGGCCGGATAGGTCAGGAAGACCGGGCCGGTTTGGGAATGCAGGGCTTCCATGTGGCGAATGCGGTCTTCCTCCTTGTCTGGCTGCGTGAGTTCATGCTTTCGGATGACGCCTCCGAGATATTCCCGGCAGCTCGCCACGCCCACGAGCCCCACCTGGCTGTGCCGTCCCATGACTTGCCGGTAAAGATGGAAGCACGGCCGCGCGTCCTGGCCCAGCGCGCCGAGAGCCAGCAGCCGGTCAAAACTCTCCTTCGCCTTCGCGTAAACTTCCGGCGCATGCGGGTCGGCCGAAGGCGGCAGATCGATTTCCGGCCGGCTGACGTGGAGGAAACTGAACGGATTTCCCGCGGCGATCCGACGGGCCTCCTCCGACGACATGACATCGTAAGGCAACTCGCAAATGCGTCCGGCCAGTTCCGGCCGGGGGCGCATTGCGGCGAAGGGTTCGACGGTTGCCATAACGCGCGGCGAAGATAGGAGAGGCCCCCGTCAAACGCACGCCGAAATTGCATTGGCCGGACCGCGGCAGGCAAGGGATGCCCGGAACCCGCCGGGCGCCACAGATTCTGCTGGCCATCGCGGGGGCCGCGCCGGTAAGCTGGCAGCGCGATCGACAGGACGCGCGTTATGGACATCATCTTCAACTGCCCTGAGTGCGAACAGGAACTCGAGGTCGATAGTTCCGGCGCCGGAACCGAAATCGACTGTCCCTCCTGCGGCGAGAAAATCCTCATCCCACCGCCCGGCACCGAAGGAACGCGGACGGCCACGCCGGCAGACACCGGGAATATTCCGCTCGCCCCAGGCGCCAGCCCCGTCAACCCGATTTCCAGTTCCGCCGCCGCCAAGGTGGAGATGCACCTCAAGGTGCCGGTGCATGCCGCGCCCGCCGCAAGCCTCATCGCCAAACCGAAAGTCGTGGCAGAAATCGT
>JBEKFT010000085.1:0-6203 GCA_050013175.1 Verrucomicrobiota bacterium | reverse complement strand
ACTGGCAGGAATCCTCGAAAATCATCAGGCGATGTTTGTCGGCGATTGCCTTGATGCGATCCAGATCAGGGATGTTGCCGCTGAACGTGACCGTGACAATGGCCTTGGTGCGGGGGGTGATGGCGGGTTCGATCTGCTCCGGGTCGATCATGAACCCGTCCTCGCTGTCCACCAACACCGGTCGCGCGCCGGTCGCCACAATGGCGCCGACGGTGGCGTAGAAGGTCATTGTGGTCGTGATCACCTCGTCACCCGGTCCGATGCCCGACAGTTTCATGGGCAAAATGAGGGCGTCCGTGCCCGTGCCGACGCCGATGGCGTGAGGCATGTGCGCGCGTTCGGCAAATCGCTCTTCGAATTCCGTCAGGGGTTTTCCGAGGGTGAAATCGCCGCTCTTCACCAGGGCGCGGATGTCCCCCAAATAATCATCCACGTCGGCGAATTGGCGGTCGAGGTAGGAAAAAGGCACTTTCATGGGTGGAGAGTGGGTTCTCAAGTCGCTTGGTAAAAGTCCAGGATGGCCGTCGCCACTTCGTCGATCTGGCCGCTCGTGAGTTCTGGGTAAATGGGCAGGCTGAGAACACGTCCGGCCAGCCGTTCACAAACGGGAAAGTCACCGTCCCGATGCCCGAGGCCGCGGCCGACCGTCATGAGATGGATGGGAACCGGGTAATGGATGGCCGTGCCGATTCCGGCCCCTTCCAAATGCCGCACCAACTCATCCCGGTTGTCCGCTTGCACCACAAACGTGTGATAAACGCAGAATTCGCCGGGCGACTCGGTAGGACACTGGAGTCGGGAACAACCCGCCAGCCGCTGGCGATAGTCCTCCGCGTGGGCTCGCCGCCTGGCGGTGACCTCGTCCAGGTGTCGAAGTTTGACGCGCACAATCGCCGCCTGCACGGAATCCAGCCGCGACACCATGCTGAATTCGGCGCAATCATTGCGATTGGGCTGGCCGTGATTCCGGAGCAGCCGCGCCCGCTGGCAGATGGCGGCGTCGTTCGTGACCAGCACCCCCCCGTCTCCGCAGGCGTTCAGGTTTTTCAAAGGATGCAGGCTGAAACACCCGATCCGGCCCAGGGTTCCCACCGGCTTGCCATCGAGTTGCGCTCCCACGGCCTGGGCGGCATCCTCGATCAGTTCCAGCCCGTGTTGTTGCGCCACCGCCGACAATTCTTTCATCGGCGCCGGTTTGCCGGTCAGATGCACCGGGATGATGGCGCGGGTGCGCGGCGTGATCGCGCGCGCCACGGATTCGGGATCCAGATTGAGATCGGCGCGGACGTCGGCAAATTGGGGCACGGCGCCGGCCAGCGCGATGCAACTGGCGCTGGCCAGGTAGGAGTTGGGGGCGGTGATGACCTCGTCGCCCGGCCCGATGCCGAGACATTTGAGCGCCAGAACCAGAGCGTCCGTGCCGGAGTTGACGCCCACCGCGTGCCGGGCTCCGCACAGCGCGGCAAACTCGCGTTCGAACCGCTCCGTCTCTTCTCCGAGGATAAACTGTCCTGAATCGAGCACCTGGCCCACGGCGTCGAGGATTTCGCCCCTCAGTGGAAAGTGCTGCCGGGCGAGATCGACGTATGGAATTCGCAGGGCCATGCCGGTTCAGAACGGACCAGGAAATTCCAGGTTCGGCACATCCACCGGGCATGGCCGCGGCGGAAACTGGGCGGCCCAATCCATGCCGCGCCCGACCGTTCGGCAAACCGCGGCATATAAATCGGGGGCGGTCGGATAGAACGCGGCCGCCAGCGCCGCCGAACTGGGCGACGGACAATCCGGGTGGGTGACCCGCACGGGCGGGGCGGCGAGTTCGAGACCGGCTTCGCTGACTCGCGCGATGATTTCCGCCGCAAAACCGCAATGCGAAGCGTCGTCGTCCGCCACCAGCAAACGCCGGGTGCGACGCACCGATTCCTCGATCGTTTTGAAATCCAGCGGATTCAGACAGCGCACGTCGATAACTTCCATTTCAATTCCCGCCCGCGCCGAGGCGAACTCCGCCGCACGCATCGCTTCGATCACCATGTGCGCCGCGGCCACCACGGTCACGTCGGTCCCTTTCCGGGCCACCCGGCAGTGGTCGAGATCGGCCCGGTGATAACCGTCGGGAACAGGTCCGCGCATTCCGTGGAGCCAGCGGTGCTCCAGAAAAATCACGGGATTATTGTCCTCCACGCTCGCGATCATCATTCCCTTGGCGTCAGCCGGCGACGCGGGAGCGACCACCTTGAGCCCGGGGATGTGGGCGAACCAGGAGAACAGGCTTTGGGCGTGTTGGGGACCTTGCCCCCAGCCGCGTCCGATGACCATGCGGATGACAATCGGGACCGTGCCGCCGCGGCCGTCGAACATGTAATACCATTTGGCCGCCTGGTTGACAATTTGTTCGAGGCTCAATAGCGCAAAATCCACCCGTTGGTGGGTGAGGATGGGTCGCAGTCCGCCCAAGGCGGCACCGATGATCATCCCCGTCAAGGCGTTCTCGGATAGCGGCGCGTCCATGACCCGATCCATCCCGAACTCGTCGGCCAGCCCCGCGGTGGTTCCGAAAATGCCCTTGGGGTCCGGCACGCCCAGGCCGATGACGAAGGTGCGCGGGTCTTGGCGCAGGCATACCGCCGTGGCGTCGCGGATGGCTTCGGCGAACGTGAGATCCTTCATCGGCGGCGCCTGGCTCATGGTGCGAACACTCCTCTCGCAAACGTGGCGGGGTCGGGTCGCGCGCTCGAACGCACCG
This sequence comes from Verrucomicrobiota bacterium, assembly GCA_050013175.1. Lineage (GTDB taxonomy): Bacteria > Verrucomicrobiota > Verrucomicrobiia > Limisphaerales > BOG-1460 > BOG-1460. The sequence goes on along the minus strand of JBEKFT010000085.1, from coordinate 3,457 downwards.
CCTCGATGATCGAATCTATCTCCCGGGAATATCGCTTCTCGGCCGCTTCGACTTCGTTTTCCAAGCCGGGACGGGTTGTAGTCAACCGCGAGCGCGCGACGGCGAGCGGACAGCGTTTCGCCCAGTTGTCGATCTCCTCTTTGTCGCGATACCCCAAATGATCGTCCTGCCCCGGGCCGCAGTGTTCGTAATATCTCCAGGTGAAGAACTCCAGAACGCAGGGCCGCGTCGGGTCGGCCAGCGTGGCGTTCAACGCTTCGCCGGTGATCCGGTGCACTGCTTCCACGTCGTTGCCATCCCCCGAAAAATACAGGCTGCCATGGCTGCGCACATAACCGCCGAAGTCGAAATCGGGCGAACGTCTGAGCTGCAACGGTGTGTAAACCGAATACCCGTTGTTCTCGCAGACGAACAACATGGGCAAACGCAGAAGACAGGCCAGGTTGAGGGTTTCGGTAAAGACCCCTTCTTCCGTCGCTCCTTCGCCGAAGAAGGCCGCGGTTCTTTCGCTGCGACCAAGCCTTTTGTCCGCCAGGACCAGCCCCAGCGCAATGGGCAAGGTGCTCCCGACGATGGGCACCGCGCCCCAGAAACCCGCGGATCGATCCATCAAATGCATGGACCCGCCCCGGCCGCCGCAGCAACCGTCTTTGCGGCCATACAACTCGGCCAGCATGGAATAAACGTCGCCGCCCTTCGCCAGATAATGGCCGTGTGACCGGTGGGCGCTCATCACCCGGTCTTGCTGCCGCAACTGGGCGCAGACGCCCACGGCCACCGCTTCCTGGCCGATGCTGAGATGCACCGGGCACCGCATCTCCTTTTCCGCGTAACGCTCGGCAATGCGCCGTTCGATGACGCGGATGCGCAACATCTCCAAAAAAAGGCGCCACAACAGGTCGCCGCCCGGGTGTTCCCGTTCCGCTCGAACCGGTGGGCCGGCCGCCGCCCGGCCCGACGCCTTTTTCAACGCCTCATTTGACATGGAGTTCCTGCATGCGTTTGATGTTCGAGTAGAGCGCATTGTGGAGCGGGTCCTTTATCTTGCCGGCGTGATAGGCTTCGGCAATGCTCCGGATGGCGTCTTCGATGGTAAACCGCGCCTCGAAACCGAGCACGCGCTTGATCTTGTCCGAATTGACGTGGTAGGAGCGGTTGTCGTTGCTCGGCGTGTATTCCAGCCCGATGGTGTTGTCGCCCAGCGTGTCGCGCACGAGTCGGGCGATGTCCTCGACCGACCGGTTTTGGAACCCGACGTTGAACGCTTCGCGGTCGGCCTTCGCGGCCGGGACTTCCAGGAACAGGTGATAGGCGCGCACCATGTCTTTGATGTGCAGATTGGGCCGGAGTTGCTTGCCGCCGAAGATGCGGATCTTGTGATTCACCAGCGCTTGAACGGTCAGGATGTTCACCGTCAGATCCAGGCGGAGGCGCGGCGAGTAACCACAGACGGTGGAAGGGCGGACGATCACGCGTTCCATGCCGTTCCCCTTCGCGTGCGCCAGCAAATCCCTCTCGCACTCGAGCTTGAATTTCGAGTAATCCGTCAGCGGCAGCGGTACCGCGTCCTCGCGCACGTCGGACTCTTCCTTCACCCCGTAAATGCTCGAGGAACTCGCGTAGATGAACCGCCGCACGCCCTGATCGATCGACCCCTGAAGCAATCCCGCGAAGGCGTCGTAGTTGATGGATTTGCCGAGCGCCGGATCGAGCTCGAAGCTCGGGTCGTTCGAAATGCAGGCGAGGTGAATCACCGCGTCCACGCCTTTCAACGCCTGCTTCAGCCGTGCGCTGTCGCGGATGTCCAGTTCGATCCGCTCGAGTTCCGGATGGCTGTTGCACTCGCCAAACACATCCCGGCCGTACCAAAAAACGTCCGCCACCTTGACGTGATACCCTTTGTTGAGAAGGCCGGGCACCAGCGCGCTGCCGACGTATCCCCCGCCGCCCGTGACCAGGATGGATTTGAACCCATTCGGATTGTTGCTGCTCATAAAATCATGGACCGAAAAGGAGGATACTTTATGGTCCTGGCAGCAATATTCAAGGCTTTTTGCCCGCGATTGCCAAGGGACACGGCCAATTCATGAGGGGGGGACGGCCTCGTCCCCAGTTAGATTGCTGAAACTCCGGAGAACCGCGGACGAGGCCGTCCCGCCCCGATATCGCCACCTTCATGACATGAAGCAGCCCTGCCAACGGACAGGGGCGCGGCTGCGCGTCGCTCGCCTCACTTCATCAAGGAAGTGATATGCCGGAACAGGGCGGCCGACTCGATGAAGCTGCGGTGGCCCATGATCGTGCAGGCCTCCGCGCCGACCACGTTGGCGATGAATCCCAGCACTTGCGGCGGAACCCCCAGCGCCGAGCAAGGCGCCGTCAGGCCGAGAACCGCGTCCCCCGCCCCGACGCGGTCCACCACACGAATGGCGAAGGCGGGCACCGTGAAAAGACCCTGGTCGCGGTCGTAAATCAGGCAACCGGAGCTGCCACGCGTCACCAGGAAATGCTTTGTCGTCATTTTCCGGGCCAGCCTTTCGACGACCTGCTTCAGGTCGGCGCTGACGTTGCGGGCGTCCAGCCGCGCCTCGGGTTCGCCGATGGAGACGAAATCCGCCCGCGAGTATTTCGAGATGGTGTTGAAGCCTTTGTTGCCCGCGTTGGCCTGCGTGTTGACCGCGAGAAACTTCGCCTTGTCGCACACCAGATCCACCGCGCGCTCTGTCATCAGACCGTGGCCGTAGTCGGCCACGATCACCAGGTCATAGTGCGGGGCCGCGCCTTCCAGCTCGCGGCAGAGTTCATCCTCGGCCCCGGCGGGCATGGCCTCGTTGCGCATGACATACACCTCGAACAATTTGGCCGAGAGATATTCCTCCAGAAAACGGCGCTTGACGATCGTCGGGGCGCCGGCGATGCGCACGAAATGCGGCGTCACGCGCTTGTTCAAACCGGACCGGATAAAGTCCTCGCACGAATTGACTTCGCCGATGGAACTCAACAGGCCGACATGCTCGCAGAAATTTGAGAGGTGGTTGGCAATGGCCAGCACGCCGCCGGCGTATTGTTCCGTCCGGTTGTGAAGCGCGGCGAGCACCGGTTCCTTGCCGGATTTGCCCATGACCGAGCAGAACTGGTATTCGTCGATGATCGTTTCGCCGATGATCAGGACTTTCAGCTTCCGGAGAGCTTGCAGGTATCCGACGACCTCCTCGGGCGTGTGACGGCCCCGGAACTCCTCGAGAAACGATTTTGTCTCCGGAGAGAAAACGTCCATGAACCGGTTGATAAGGGTCGAGGCGCTGAACGTCTCTTCATCGGTCATCACCAATTCCCCGCCGACGGCCTCGACTGCGGCCTCTTCCTGGTCGATCGCGTCGGTGTGGTCGCGCTTGCCGGCTTCGTGCACGCTGCCTTTGACGTACAGGTTCGGCCGCAGCCGCTGGATCGTCTCCAC
>JBEKFT010000084.1:0-6226 GCA_050013175.1 Verrucomicrobiota bacterium | reverse complement strand
GTGACGCGCGCCCAGGGGATGTTCAGCCCGCGCACGGTGAACGTGCATTTTTCCCTCGATTACATCGCCGAAAACCTCGACACGCCCGCGGTGGTCCTGCAGTACCCGTCCCGGCGGGAGCTGATCCGCGAACTCAAGAAGGGATACGATTACGTGGGCATCTCCTTCATCATGGCGGTCATGCACAAGATGAAGGAAATGGTCGCCCTGATCCGGCAGTATGCGCCTCAGAGCAAAATCGTCCTCGGCGGCTACGGCACGGTGTTGAAGGACGACGTGCTCAAACCTTACGCCGACCACATCTGTCGCGAGGAAGGCGTCGCCTTTTTTCGGCGGCTGCTGGGTGAACCCGAAATTCCCATGCCCTACAAGCACCCGCTGATTGTGAGTTGGCTGAGGGTTTTCGGCTGGAAAGTGTCGGGCACGGGCAAGATCTTCGCCGGACTGGGCTGCCCCAACGGCTGTGATTTCTGCTGCACCTCGCACTTCTTCTCCCGCAAACACATCAAGCTCCTGCCCGACGGCAAAGACATCTTTGCCGTGGTCGAGCGTTACCTGGACATGGACCCGGACCTGGTGTTCCTGATCCTGGACGAGGATTTTTTGCTCAACAAAAAGCGGGCGATGGAATTCCGGGAGTGCGTGATGAAAAGCGGAAAGACGATTTCCGTCTTTGCGTTCTCGAGCGTCAAAGCGATCAGCCAGTACACCGTCCAGGAAATCCTGGAGATGGGGATAGACGGCTTCTGGATCGGTTACGAAGGGACGCGTTCGAACTACGCGAAACAGCAGGGACGGCCCATCCAGGAAATTCTCACGGAGTTCCGCGAGCACGGCATCACCGTGCTGACGTCGATGATCGTGGGGTTCGATTACCAGAACCGGGACATCGTGGCGGAGGAACTGGAGGGCCTTATGGAACTCAAACCCACGCTGGCGCAGTTCCTGATTTACGGGCCCGTGCCCGGCACGCCGTTTTACGAACGGATCATCAAGGAAAACCTGTTGCAGGACGTTTACACCAGCGACAAGGATTTGTTTTACCGTCGGGCGGACGGATTCCGGACCATGATCAAGCATCCGACGCTTTCGCCCGAAGCGATCGAAGACATCCAGCGCTGGTGTTTCGAGGAAGATTTCCAGCGGCTGGGCCCGAGCATCTTCCGGGTCCTGGAATCGCGGCTGCTTGGTTTCCAGAAACTCAAGGATTCGTCGAACCCCTTCCTGCGCGCCAAGGCCGGATACTACGCCCGGGAATTGAGGGTGGCCTACCCGGTCTTTCTTACCGGAAGGCTGCTGGGTCCGAACGCCCGGATACGGCGCTGGATCGGGGAATTGGAACGGCGGGTTCACGCCGGGCTGGGCCGCCCCACGCGCGCGCAGCAATGCAAGTCCCTGCTGGCCGTGGGCGCGGCGCTGTGGACCGGGCTCACGTTGAAGTTGAACCTGTTCCAGCATCCCAAACTGATGCGGACGACCTACCGGATGCCGAGCCAGCGCTGGAGCGCGTTCGGTCTTTGGGAGGAAATCGCGCGCAAGACCCGAAGCCCCGAACTATCCGTCCAGGTGGACCTGCAGCATGCCAAGCAACAGGTCTGGATGCGCCTGGAAGGCACTCTTTCGGCAGCCAATGCGCACGGCCTGGGGCAACGCATCTCCGAATCCCTGGCGCGCAGCAAGAGTCGTCTCGTCCTGGACTTGAAGAAGCTCCACTGGGACAAGGCGGAGGACCTGCGTCCCTTGAGGGAGAAGCTTTCACCCAGCCGCTCGCGCATCCGCCTGGTCCTGCCCAAACTGTCGGCAACCCATCCCGAACTGATCCTTCTCGCAAACGTGTTTCAACACTACAGGGGATGAAGAGTTGAAACCCGGCGCGCCGGTCCGTGCTGGCACGCTGCCCAGGCGCCGCCTTCCCGACCGGCCGTTCAACTCACGGCGATGAGCGGGCATGGACTCGTGTCTTTCATAAGCGTCTTCATACCCATTGGACAGCCCGAACAGTAACCTCCGCTGAAAAGCGGATTAAAATTCTGGATTGGACGGATCCCGAACCGGTATCCTGAGAGGCTGAATATGACCGCCCGCGACACCACCAGCCAGAACGAGCGCCGGTATTCCAACGGCGAACTCGTCCGCCGTTTGCTCTCGCTGGCGTGGCAGTTCCGCCGGGATTGTCTGCTGTCGCTGCTGCTGAGCCTGACGCTCCTGCTGCTGGGTCTGCTGGGACTGCAGTTGTTGGGAGTGGTCATCGACGTCATCCGGCACGCGCTGGATGCGACGCAGCGCGCCCCGGCGTATCCGTTTGGCTGGACGCCACCGGAAAGCTGGACTCCGCTCCGAATCGTCACGGCGCTGTCGCTGGCGATCGTCGCACAGGCCCTGCTGCGGGCCATCCTGACCTACCAGTACAACATGGTCACGGCCCGGTTGACCCAGGGAAAAATCGTGCCGGATTTGCGGGGCCGGATCTACGCCCGGCTGCAGCAGCTCAGCTTCCGCTTCTTCGAGGTGCATGGATCCAGCTCGATTTTCAATCGCGTGACCGGCGATGTGCAGAACACGCGGTTGTTTGTGGACGGCGTTGTGTTGCAGGGCATCAACATGCTGCTCACGCTGGTTGCTTACCTGCTCTTCATGTGGCGCATCCACCCATCGCTCACCCTGGCGTGCCTGTCGGTAACCCTCGCCCTGGGGTGGGTCACGCAGCATTATTCGGCGCGGCTGCGGCCGGGTTACCTGCGCAACCGGGAGTTGTACGACGGCCTGGTCGAACTGTTCAGCGAAAGCATTCGCGGTGTGCAAACCATCAAAGGGTTCGCCGCGGAACCGCTCCAGGTCCGGCGGTTTGAAGAGGCGAACGGGGAGGTTTCCCTCCAGCAACGGCAGATTTTTCTCGATCTGTCCGTGTTCACCCCGGCAACACAGTTCCTGTCGCAGTTGAGCCTGGTCATCCTGTTCGCCTACGGCGGCTGGCTCTATGTCCACGGACGCATCGCGCTCGGCAGCGGCCTGGTCGTCTTCGCCGCCCTGCTCCAGCAGTTTAACGGACAGGTCGCCAACATCACCACGATCGCCAATTCCGTCCAGCAAAGTTTCACGGCCGCGCGCCGCGTTTTCGAGGTGCTCGACACGCCCTCCGAGGTGCAAAACCGGCCGGACGCGATCGTGCCGCCACGTCTGAAAGGCGAAATTGTGTTCGAGGAAGTCACGTTCGGTTATTCGCCCGAGGCGCCCGTGCTGCGGGAAATCTCATTCGCGGCGGCGCCCGGCCAGATCCTCGGCATCTTTGGAATGACCGGGGCCGGCAAGAGCTCGTTGCTGGGTTTGATTCCCCGCTTTTACGATCCGCAGCGCGGGCGGATTCTGGCGGATGGCCGGGATCTGCGGGATCTGGACCTGGACGCGTACCGGCGCCAGATCGGAATCGTATACCAGGAGAGCTTTCTGTTTTCGAACACGGTGGCCGCGAACATCGCGTTCGGCATCCCGCACGCCACCCAGGAACAAATCGAGCAGGCCGCCCGCGTCGCCTCGGCGCACGAGTTCATCCGCCAATTGCCCCACGGTTATCATACCGTCCTCGGAGAGTCGGGCGTGGACCTCTCCGGCGGGCAGCGCCAACGCCTGGCACTCGCCCGCGCGCTCCTGCTCCTGCCGCCGATCCTCATCCTGGATGACCCGACCGCCGCGGTGGATCCTAAAACGGAGCACGAGATCGCCTCGGCCCTGCGCCATGCCATGGCCGGTCGCACGACCTTCATCGTCTCCAATCGCCTGAGCCTCCTGCGCCGGGCAGAGGTGATCCTGGTTCTGGACAAGGGGCGCCTGATCGAAATGGGACGGCACGAAGACCTAGCGCAGAAGCCGGGGCCCTATCGCGAAACAGCGCTGCTCCAATTGATGGACTTGGGCCCGGATCCCGAGGGAGTGGAGATGGGAACAGGATGACGCCGCCAGACCCGACTCTCGACAGTCTCGACCGCGCGCGCGAGGCGATCACCTGGTTTCGCCCGATGGAGGACCGGGAAGCCGATCACGCTCCATTGAGAGCGACTCTCATCCGCCGGATCTTCACTTATGCGCGACGATATCGCGGGCGGCGCAACTGGCTTTTTGTTCTCACTTTCCTGCGTGGCCTCCAGTTGCCCGCCCTGGCGTGGATGATCGGCCGGACGATCAACGGTCCGATCGCGGGCCATAATTTGCCCGGCATCTATCTCCATGCCGCGATTTATCTGGTCCTGGTTGTGTTCATGGTGGTGACGCTGCACTTTCGGCAGCGGCTCGCCCTCGAACTGGGCGAAGCCGTCGCGCACGACATGCGTGCGGAATTGTTTCAAAAGCTGATGACGCTGCCGATGTCGTTCTTCAACAAAACCAAATTCGGCCGCATCATCAGCCGGATGACGTCGGACATTGAAAACGTGCGCGTGGCCGTGCAGGACGTGGCATTCGTCGTCACGATCCAGGCCGTGCATATGGTCGTGGCCGCGGGGCTCATGGCCTGGTATGATTGGAAGCTGTTTTCGCTGATGCTGATGCTGGTGCCGGCCATCTGGGTGCTGAATGACACCTACCGGCGCGAAGCCAGCCATCAGTTGCGAAAAGTGCAGGAGACCTGGAGCCGCCTGACATCCACGCTCGCCGAGTCGGTCAGTGGCATCCGCGTCACGCAGGCGTTCGTGCGACAGGAGATCAACGCGGGGTTTTTCCGCAAGCTGGTGAACGTGCATGGCGAAAACAACGTGGGCGCTGCGCACGCCTCCGCAGTGTTCATTCCCCTGCTCCAGATGAAGAGCCAGCTTTTCCTCGGTGTCATGGCCCTGCTCAGCGGCTATGGCGCGCTCCGCTGGCACGGATGGCTGCACATGAACGTCGGCGACCTCGTGATGTTCTTCTTCCTGGCCAATTTCTTCTTCGACCCCATCCAGGTGATCGGCAACCAGTACAACCAGGCGCTGGCCGCCATGGCCGGCGCCGAACGTTTCTTCCGGCTCATCGATCTCCAACCCGAATGGAAGGATGCGCCGACGGCAAAGCCACTGCCTCCGGTCCGCGGACACGTCGAATTCCGACAGGTATGCTTCGAGTATGAACCCGGTCGCCCGGTCCTGACGGATATTTCGTTCGTTGTGGAACCGGGGCAAACCGTGGCCCTGGTCGGCCACACGGGCAGCGGCAAGACCACGCTCGCCAGCCTGCTCCAGAAATTTTATCTGCCGACACGCGGGAGCGTGCGCGTGGACGGCCGGAATCTTCTCGAGACGACCAGCGACTCGCTCCATCTGCAGATGGGAAGCGTGCAGCAGCCCAACGTGCTTTTCGCCGGTTCCGTCACTGAAAACATCCGGTTCGCGCGGCCGAACGCCGGGGAATCCTCCGTGCGCGCGACGCTCCGGGCGTTGGACTGCCTCGACCTGTTGGAGGCGTTGCCACGCGGTCTGGAAACGCAGATGGGCGAGAAAAGCGCCGCCCTCTCCGTCGGTCAACGACAACTCGTCTGCTTCGCCCGGGCGCTGCTCGCCGACCCGCGCATCCTCGTCCTCGATGAGGCCACGAGCGCCATCGACACCGTCACCGAATCCCGTTTGCAACGGGCGCTGGACGTCCTCCTCCGCGGACGCACGGCCTTTGTCGTCGCACATCGCCTCAGCACGATCCGCAAGGCCGACCTGGTGCTCGTGCTCGACCAGGGCCGTATCGTTGAGCGGGGGACGCACCCGACCCTGCTGGCGGCCGGGGGTATTTACGCCCGACTGTACAAGGAATTTGTCTGCGGGAGTCTCTATGGCAAAACAGGTTAGGCGGATTTCCAAAGGCTGTTTCCAGTAACGTGAGGGATTCGCTCCCGAGTCCCATCCAGCCTGCAGGCCAGCCCTCCCCGACCGGAAGATCGTCCACCGAATTGCTTCAATTGAGCCGGAACGAGCGGGGCCGGATTCAGAAGCCACCCATTTACCTGATAAAGTTCATTCGATAACTGCCGATAACGAGAAGTGCGGACTCCTCCAAAGAACGCCGATCCGGGAGGGCGATTGCCGGAGTCGCATCCTATGGAACCACTAATATCATCGTTGCTGCCGGCGCGAGCGAGGCTCGGAAAAGCGCTGTTCGGAACAGCGGTTGGATGGTTTTTGCTCGTTATTCCTGCCGCCTGGGGCCAGACGTCCAATACTCCTCCCATGGCAGACAGGATTTTGACTAATATTTATGACATCTGGACCAT
>JBEKFT010000083.1:0-6756 GCA_050013175.1 Verrucomicrobiota bacterium | reverse complement strand
ATATTTCTTCAGGCGCCGCGCCAGGTCCCGCGGACTCACCGGCGAACGCTTCCGGGTTTGCGCCAGGAAGACCGGCGATTCCCCCGCGGGCGGCTCCGCCAGCGTGTTCCAATAACTCTGAATGGCTTTCAGGGCCGGTTCGCCGATGGGGACGAGGCGTTCCTTGCGGCCCTTGCCCCGCACGCGCACCAGCCGTTCGTTCCAATCGACGTCATCCACCCTCAAGCCGCTGAGCTCGCTCGCGCGCAGTCCGCAGGAATAGATGGTTTCGAGGATGGCCACGTCGCGGCGGCAAATCACTGGCGAAACGGGGCGTCCGCGGCCTGCCGGCTTGCCGGCCGGGAGCGGCTTGAGAGGCGCGTCGAGCAGCGCGAGCATCTGGTCCTGGGTCAGATACTTCGGGAGCCGCTTGCCGGGCTTTGGCAGGGCGAGGTTCTTGATGGGGGACTCGGAGGCCGCGCCGTGGCGGATGGTTCCCGTTTTTCCGGCCGAGGAAGCGGAGGTAGGCGCGGAAATCGTCGCGATGGAGCTGGTTCCAGGCCGGCATCTGCGCCCGTTCCCGCTGGTGCCAGCGGATGAATTCGAGCAGCGCCTGCTCGTAATTGCGGCGCGTGTAATTCGAGGCGCCGCGGTCCGTGGCCAGATGCGCCAGAAATCTCCGGAGCCACTTGTCGCGGATTTCGGGTTCGGCTTCGTTCGGCTCCGGTTTCATGACGCGCCTGCGATGCTAGACCAAAAAACCGGGAATTGAACGAGAAATTGCCTGCTTAGAAACCAATTCCATGACAGAAAGCGGAGCCGCGAACCGACGGATAAAAGAATCAAAACCACAGATGGACACAGATGGACACAGATAAGGAAATAAAATGAAGTGGGGCGTACAGTGGGTTACAGTCCCTTGCTTGATCTGTGTTCATCTGTGTCCATCTGTGGTTTCCCTGATTAAACGATCCCATCTTAATCCGCCCGCGGCGGGAAATCGAACGTGACCTTGCCCGCGTCGTCCATGACGAGGTGGGCGGTGAAGGGCCGGCCGGTCTTGGACGACACGAACTGGTTCAGCAGATCGGTCTTCTCGCCGGCGAGCAGCTTGGTGAGTTGTGCGTGATCAACCGGCTGCTGCAGGATCACTTTGCCGACTTTGAACTTGCAAGGCTTCTTGTCCGCCTGGGAGCGCTCGCAAATGTAATTCGTTTCGGTCTCAAAAACGTTTCCGCCGCATTTCGGGCATTTGCCGAGCGGTGTCAGACCGGTGAAATCCAACTTTACCGGCGGTTTCTTCGGGCCGGAATCCTTTGCTTTTGACGTCCGGACGCGCGGTTCAAATTCAAAGCCGACCTTGCCGTCCTTGCTCACGAGATACGCTTTGAAGGGCCGGCCTTTTTTGGAGATGAATTTGTCGATCAAATCCGTCTTGCCGGTTTCGAGCAGTTTCAGGATCTGGGCGCGGTCGATCTGCCGTTGCAGAATGATTTTCCCCGTCCGGAAATCACACGTGCGGTTCGCGCCGGTCGCCTTTTCGCAGATGTAATTCATCGGGGCTTCGAAGACGCGCGCGCCGCATTTCGGGCATTTGCCGAGCGGTTCCTGGCCGGTGAAATCCACTTCCTGCGTGGTGCCATCCTCGTTCTTCCGGTCGTTGCCGAAATCGAATTCCAGCTTGAATTCGGGGTTGAGCTTCAACACGGCGGCGAACGGCCGGCCCAGTTTGCTGCGGAACCCCTGCAACGGGCCGATCTGTTTTTCCTTGAGCAGCGTCTCGACTTCCGGGATCTCGAACATCCGGCCCGAGAGGGCCTTCCACATCGAGAAATCGCATTTCACGCATTGGAACGCCTTGTAGCGCTCGTGCACTTCCCCCCCGCATTTCGGGCACGGAACGGTCAGGATGCCGAAGTCGCCGGGGATGGTGTCGAGCTCGAATTTTTTGGCGCGATCGACAATATGCTGCGTCATGCCGGCGATTTCGGACATGAACTCGTCGCGGCTTTTCTGCCGGCGCTGGATCTGGTGCAGTTTGAATTCCCAGTCACCGGTCAGTTCCGGCTTGGTGAGCTCGGGGATGCCGAGGCCGTTGAGCAGTTCCATCAGGGAGAACGCCTTGGCGGTGGCCTGGAGGTCGCGGCCGTTGCGCAGGAGGTACTGTTCGTAAATCAGGCCCTCGATGATGGCGGCGCGGGTGGCCGGAGTGCCGAGCCCCTTCTCGCGCATGGCCTCGCGGAGTTCGTCGTCCTCGACCAGTTTGCCCGCGCCTTCCATTGCGCTGAGCAGCGTGGCTTCCGTGTGGCGGGGCGGGGGTTTGGTCTGGTTCTGCTTGACCTCGATCCCGACGGTTTTGACCGGTTCGCCGGGCTTGACCGGCGCCAGGTTGCCGGCCGCGTCCGGGTCTTCCACTTCCTTGCCATATACCGTCAGCCATCCCGGGGTCACGAGCACCTTGCCGGCGCTCTTGAACGGCTCGCCTTCCACGCGGGTGATGCGGACGGTTTCCAGAAACTCGGCCGGCGGATAGAACACCGCGAGGAACCGCTTGGCCACCATGTCATACAGCTTCTGTTCGGGCTCGCTCAGCCCTTTGGGCAATTGCGTGGTCGGAATGATGGCAAAATGGTCGGAGATCTTGGCGTTGTTGAAAATGCGCTTGTTGGGCCTGACCCAGTCGCTGTCGAGGATCGTTTCGGCAAACGGGGCGTACCCCGTTCGGGCCAATGTCTTCAACGCGCTTTTGACGGTGCCGATGTAATCCTCCGGCAACGCGCGCGCATCGGTGCGCGGATAGGTCAGGACCTTGTGCCTCTCGTACAACGCCTGGGCTAGGCCGAGCGTGTTCTTGGCGCTGAAACCGAAACGCGAGTTGGCATCGCGCTGCAGGCTGGTCAGGTCGAACAGCAGCGGCGAGAGCGACGTGCTCGGCTTGCTCTCCTCGGTGACAATGCCCGGCTTGCCGAGGCACTTGTCGCGGATCGCCTCGGCTTTGGCCTGCTCCCAAAACCGTTCCGGCTTGGATTCGGTGTCGCCATCCTTGCCGTCCGGTTTGGCAAACTTCTCGTCGATCCAGCGTCCGGTGTATTGGCCGGCCTCCGCGTCGAACGTGCCGATGACCTCCCAGAAATCGCGCGAGATGAACTTGCGAATTCTGGCCTCGCGTTCGACGACGATGGCGAGCGTGGGCGTTTGCACGCGGCCGACGGTGGTTTTGAAAAAGCCGCCGGATTTTGAATTGAACGCGGTCATCGCCCGGGTGCCGTTGATGCCGACGAGCCAGTCGGCCTCGGAACGGCTGAACGCGGCGTTCGCCAGGGGGAGCATGTCCTGGTCTTCCCGCAGATGCTCGAATCCCTCGCGGATCGCGGCGGCGGTCATGGACTGCAGCCACAGGCGTTTGATCGGCTGCTTCGCGTTGGTGTATTTGACAATGTTGCGGAAGATCAGCTCGCCCTCGCGCCCCGCGTCGCAAGCATTAATCAATGCGTCCACGTCCTTTCGCTTGATGAGCTTCGCCAGGACCTTCAGACGGTTCTCGCTCTTCTCGATCGGTTGCAGGTCGAAATGATGGGGAATGACGGGCAGACATTTGAACGTCCATTTGCCGCGCACCGCCTCGACCCCTTCCGGCAGGACGAGCTCGAGCAGGTGGCCCACAGCCGAGGAAAGCACGAAGCCGGCGCTTTCGTAAAAGTCGCCGTTCTTCTCAAAACCGCCGAGCGCCTTGGCGATGTCGCCGGCGACGGACGGCTTCTCTGCAATGATCAAAGCCTTGCCCATGTTTACGGACGCTTGCACGAGAGACCTTGCAGGCAACTTTTGTGCAGGCGGGCGGAAATTGGCCCAAAGGCGGCCGGAAGTCAAAGTGGAAACTGCACCGGTGCGGAAACGGCAGGGTCAATTCATGGGGGGACGAGGCCGTCCCCGCCCCGATATCGCCACCTTCATGTATCAGCCCAGGACGGCGACGAGTTCACACCAGCACATTTGACGGGACCGGGTTGGGACTGTACGATCCGCAGCCGAGCATTCAGCGAGTGAAGCTCCACCGATTCCCATGAGACGAATTCCATCAGGAATAGCCGCGGTTTGGGCGTGCTGTCTGGCCGTCGGGTTGACGGCGATGGCGGGAGCCCAGCCGACGGGTGACCATGCGCTCGTGTCGGTGCCTTACCACTGGCGCAATGTGGTGATTCGTGGCGGCGGATTTGTGACGGGAATCTTGTACCATCCCCGGCAGAAGGATCTGATGTATGTCCGCACGGATGTGGGTGGCGCTTACCGCTGGGACGCCGCCGCCGAGGCGTGGATTCCGATCACCGACTGGGTTGGGGCGGGGGACGTGAATCTGACCGGCATCGAAAGTCTCGCTGTGGACGCCTCCGATTCGAACCTTCTTTACCTGGCGGCGGGAGCCTACAGCCGCGGCAATGCGGCGATCCTCCGCTCGAACGATCAGGGCAGGACGTTCAAGCGCACGGATGTGCCGTTCAAGATGGGGGGCAATGAAAGCGGACGATTCAATGGTGAACGGCTCGCCGTGGATCCGAACCAGGGCGACATCCTTTTCTTTGGATCGCGGCGTGACGGGTTGTGGAAGAGCGCCGATCGGGGAGAGACGTGGCAGCCGGTGAAAAGTTTTCCGGCGATTGGCCCGGGCCAGCAACCCGGGGCGGCTTCCGGCGCGGCGTCGGGCGCCCGTCCCCGGTTCGACTTTGGCCAGCAGCCGGTGGGCATTGTGTGTCTTCTGTTCGACCCGTCCGGCGGCCGGCCCGGCTGCGCCACGGCGGTCCTCTATGCGGCGGTGTCCACGACCGAAACCAACCTGTACCGGAGCAGCGACGCGGGCGCGAGCTGGCAGCCCGTCCGGGGCCAGCCGGTTGGGTTTCGCCCCAACCATCTCGTCCGCGCGTCCAACGGATTGCTCTATCTGACGTACGGCGACGAGCCAGGGCCAAACACCATGAGCGACGGGGCGGTTTGGAAATACGACCCGCGAGCGGGGACCTGGACGGACATCACGCCCGTGAAGCCCGCAACGTCCGGTCAACCGTTTGGATATGGTGCGGTGGCGGTGGATGCGCAGCATCCGTCCACCGTCATGGTCACCACGTTCGCCCACTGGAGGCCGCACGATCAGATTTTCCGCAGCACGAACGCCGGCGCGAGCTGGATTCCATTGTGGGGCGACAACCCCCAATGGGATTACTCCGGCGCGCCCTATACCCGGTCGCGCATGCCTCACTGGATGGGCAGCCTCGTCATCAATCCATTCAATCCGGATCAGGTGCTGTTCGCTACGGGTTTCGGCATCTGGGGTTGTGTCAATGCGACGGAAGCCGACAGGGGCCGGGCGACGCGGTGGAAGTTTATGGATGCCGGGCTCGAAGAGACCGTGCCGCTCACTCTCATCAGTCCCCCCGCCGGCGCCCACCTGCTGAGCGGGCTCGGCGACATCGACGGATTCCGTCATGACGATCTGACGGTATCGCCCCAGGGGACATTTGCGGGTCCTGCTTATGGCAGCACCGAGGATCTGGCCTTCGCGGCCGACAAACCGGACGTGATTGTCCGCGCTGGTACGAGCCGGGGACGGCGGGAGAGCCCATCCCGCGGGGCCTACTCTCTGGATGGCGGGGGCACGTGGCAGGCCTTCGCCACCGAGCCGGCTCCTGGCGGCGGGGCAGGCAGCATCACCCTGTCGGCCGACGGCGGCACGATCGTGTGGACGCCTCGATCCAGCGCGCCGAACTACTCCCTGGACAGGGGGACGAAATGGATTTCGTGTGTGGGGTTGTCCTCCGGCGTTCGCGTTGTCGCCGACTCCGTCAATCCCGCGCGTTTCTACACCTATGACTCGCGCGCGGGAAAGTTCTTCGCCAGCGCCAATGTTGTCACGGGGTTCACGCAGACGGGCGCGACGTTCCCGTCCGCGGAAGGCTTTGGCGGGGGCTTCGGCGAAGGCGGCGGGGACGGGGCGATGCTGTCTGCGACACCGGAGCACGAGGGCGATCTATGGCTGAGTTTCAAGACGAACGGGCTCCTCCATTCCACCAACGGCGGCATGAACTTCGCGCAGGTGGCGGGGGTTCAGGCGGCGCAGTCGCTGGGCTTCGGGAAGCCCGCGGCTGGAAAATCCTTTCCGACTCTTTTCCTCGCGGGCAGCGTGGATGGAGTCACGGCGTTGTTCCGTTCGGACGATGCCGGGGAGACGTGGGTCCGCATCAACAATGACTCACATCAATTCGGCTGGATCAACCACGTTACGGGCGATCCGCGCGTTTACGGACGTGTTTACTTTGCCACGGGGGGGCGCGGCATTATTTATGGTGATCCGGAATGAATTGGAATCATCGTGAACCATTGAAAACATATGCAGCAGTTTTTTGCTTTCGGCGTGTCCGCGTTCGTCATGGTCCTGTTTTCACTCCAGGCCAGTCTGGCCGGCCATTACACCAACTTCGTCGTTTCGGTTTACTGCCGCGCGTATGAAGTCCGGCAGATGAGCGACCTGGCGTGGCTGACGAACGCCTGGAACCCGGTCGGAAGCCAGCTCAAAGTGGACAAGGTCTATCTCGAAACCCATCGCGACGGAGTCATCCCGGACAAGGAGACGATTCTCAAGGCCAGGCATTTTTTTGAAAGCCGGGGCATCCGCGTGGCCGGGGGCATCGCCACAGTCGCCAACGAGCGCAATCGCTATCAATCCTTCTGTTACAGCACGCCGGCGGACCGGCGGAAACTCAAGGAGGCGGTGACTTATACGGCGGG
>JBEKFT010000082.1:0-6311 GCA_050013175.1 Verrucomicrobiota bacterium | reverse complement strand
CGGTGGCAGTGTCGGGACGCACTCCGGAGACCGCCGGCCGCACTTTCAGCGTTGTGTCGCGGGTCCTTTATGGTGAAATGAGTGTCAGATGAGCTTTTTCGACCAATTGAAGTTCGACGCGAACGGCCTGATTCCCGCCATCATCCAGGAACAGGAAACCGGCCGTGTCCTGATGATGGCATGGATGAACCGGGCGTCGTTGGAGAAAACCATTGAAACCGGCAAGACGCATTTCTGGAGCCGGTCGCGCCAGAAATTCTGGATGAAGGGTGAATCCAGCGGTCACACCCAGGCGGTCAGGAACATTGCGTTTGATTGCGACGGGGACACGCTCCTGATCCAAGTGGAGCAGATCGGTGCTGCGTGCCACGAGGGTTACCAGTCCTGCTTCTTCCGGTCGGTTCAGGGCGGCGGGGCCGGCGTTGAAGTCACCGAGCCGCAACTCGAAACGCCCGGGCAGATCTATGGGGAGAAATGACGAAGGATGAATGCAAAATGAAGAAGGCCCAGGCGAGCACAGAATCCGGTCGTTTCTGCATTCCTCATTCTGCCTCCTGCCTTTGATCCATGGATGACTTCGTTCCATTTGCCAGCCGCGATTACTGGCTGTGCTTCCTGGTGCTCTTTGCCTCGCGCGGGATGGATTTCCTGAGCACGTGGATCGCCACTCCGAACCTCGTCCTGGAGGGAAACCCGATCGCGAAAAAACTCGGCTGGCGCTGGGGAATCGTCCTGAACCTCGCGGTCTGCTTCGCGCTGGCGTTCTGGCCGGTGTCGGCCATCGCCGTCGGCACCACCAGCACCCTGGTGGCGGCCCGCAATTTCCAGTCCGCCTGGCTGATGCGCTCGTTGGGCGAGGAAATCTATCGCGACTGGCACATCGCGCGCATCCGTGAAACCCGGATCACGCTCTACCTTTTTTGCCTGGCCGGGAACACCGTGCTGACGGCCGCCGTGGGTGTCGGGGTGATCTGTTTCAGCGACCTGGTGCTGATCCCCTTTGCCGTGGGTTTGGGCATCATCGCTTACGCCGTCGCGGTGGCGTTTTACACCACGCTTGCGGTCTGGCGCCTGCATCGGGCGGCCCGCCGGGACGGCGCCTTGGAACCCTCGCGGGTCCGAATTCCAAACGAGGTTGTTTCCGGGAAGGCGGGCAACGGCGCGCCGCACCCCTGGGAAGAATTCGGTTGCGGGAAAAAATGACCGGGACACCGGTGGCGCCATGGATTTACCCAAACTGGATGAGTTTCTGAAACTGGCCGCGCAGGGAAATCTGATCCCGGTCACCCGCCGTTTGCTGGCCGACATTGAAACGCCGCTCTCCGCCTATCGCAAAATACGCGGGCCGGGCGAATCGTTTCTGTTCGAATCGGTCGAAGGCGGCGAACATCTGGGGCGCTATTCGTTCGTGGGCTGCAACCCGCGCGCCATCGTCCGGCAGGACGGCAGCCGGGTCGAGGTCATCGAAAACGGGAAGCGGGTCGATGCCTTTGAGGTTTCCCCCCATCCCGGTGGCGGCACGCCGCCACGCGCCCAGGCCGACCCGCACGCAGTCCCTCCCGGGGCCTCCGTCAGGGACGGACTGGAAGTCGTCGAACGCGTGATGAAAAAATATCGCGCGGTGCCGGTACCGGGGCTGCCGCGCTTCACGGGCGGGGCGATCGGATTCATCGGCTACGAATTCATCCACGACGTCGAACCCGTCGTCCCACGCCCGCCGCGCGACGAATTGGGCACGCCGACCATGTATTTCCTCATCGCCGACCAACTGTTGATTTTCGATCGCGTCGCGCAGACGATCACGGTTCTGGTCAATGCCGTCCTCGACGACGCCGGCAGTCCGGCCGAGGCTTACGAGAACGCCGTCGCTGAAATCGACCGGTTGGTCGCGTTGCTCGAACAGCCGAGCGAACATCATCCCGTCAGTGTGCCCGATCCGGTGCCTTCGATCCCCTTCGAATCGAACGTGCCCAGGGAAACGTTCTCTGCGAACGTGTTGAAGGCCAAGGAATACATCGTCGCGGGCGACATCATCCAGGTGGTCGGGTCACAACGGTTCTCCACGCCCGTCAAAGCCTCGCCGATCGACATTTATCGGGCCACCCGCTCGATCAATCCCTCGCCGTACATGTTCCTGCTCGAACTCAACGGCTTTTCACTGGTGGGCGCGTCGCCGGAAATCCACGTGCGCTGCGAGGACCACCGGATCGAGATCCGCCCGATTGCCGGCACGCGGCCCCGCGGCAGGACGCCGGACGAGGACGCCGCGCTCGAAAAGGAATTGCTCGCCGATCCCAAGGAACGCGCCGAGCACGTCATGCTTGTGGACCTCGCCCGGAACGACCTCGGTCGCGTGTGCGACTTCGGCAGCGTCCGGGTGAAGGACCTGATGATCATCGAGCGTTACAGCCACGTCATGCACATCGTGTCGCAGGTGGAAGGGAAGCTTTCGGCGGATCGGACCACGTATGATCTGATGCGCGCGACGTTTCCCGCCGGGACGCTCAGCGGCGCCCCGAAGATCCGCGCCATGCAGATCATCGCCGAACTTGAGCAAACGGCGCGTGGCCCGTATGGCGGCTGCGTCGGCTATTTCTCGTTCAACGGCAACCTGGACTGCTGCATCACGATCCGAACCGCCCTCCTCAAGGGGGGAAAGGCCTACGTGCAAGCCGGCGGCGGTTGGGTGAACGATTCGACCCCCGACGCCGAGTACCAGGAGACGGTCAACAAAGCCAAGGCGATGCTCAAGGCGGTGGCGTTGGCGGAGAATTTCAAGACCTATTCCACCCACTGAATGCGCGGCCCTGGCCGATTTTCATGACGTGGGGAGCGGCCCGTCCCCAGTGAGGTTTGCACGCAAAACTCCACGAATCCTGGCGACGAGCCGTCGCTACCCCGATCTCCCAAATTCTGAAAGGCGGGGCGATCGTCTCCGCGAGTCGTCTGTTTCAAAAGGAAAGCCGGCTCGCCAGCAGCCTCGCCGCACCGAGCACCCCGAAGACCGGCGGGTCAGTAACTCATTTTTTCCAGTTTCACCTTGCCCCTGAAAATCCAGTAGATGCTGACGGTGTAGGCCAGCACGACCGGCACGCCGACGACCGCCATGGTGAGCATGATCGCGAGTGTTTTCGGTGAAGAGGAGGCGTTGTGGATGTTCAGGCTGTTGGCCGCGACGGGGTTGCTCAACACGAGGTTCGGGTACATCTCCAGTCCGAACAGCCCCATCAAGGCGAGCATCGCCAGGCAGGACGAAAGGAACGCGCGCCAGTCGCGCCCGAGGTGGATTTCGCGGGGAATGTTCGCAATGGCGAGCATGTTGAAAAGTGTGATGCTGAACAGCCACGGATTGGCCCGCACGCGCGCCGCCATGTGCGGCACGTACAGCAGCGTCGCCATCGTCGTCACCGCGTAGCAGATGATGAAGAAGATGATGCTGTTGTTGATCCAGCCGCGCAGTTTGTCGTGCAATGCGCCTTCCGTCTTCAGCAGCGCGTAAATCGCCCCGTGCATCACGAACAGCGCGAGGGTCGTGACGCCCAGGAGCAGCGGATACGGCCCCAGCAAACTCCAGAACGTGCCGGCGAATTCGCCCCGGTCGTCCAGCGGGATGCCCCAGGCAATGTTCCCCATCGCCACGCCGATCAGGAGGCTGGAAACAATGCTGCCCGCGCTGAAGCCGGCGTCCCACATCCGCCGCCACCAGAGCATCGGCTGCTTGCTGCGGAATTCGATCGCGACCGCGCGAAAAATCAAGGCCACCAGCAGGAGGACGAACGCCAGGTAGAAGCCCGAAAACACCGTGGCATACACGTTTGGAAACGCCGCGAACAACGCGCCGCCGCCCGTGACAAGCCAGACTTCGTTTCCGTCCCACACGGGTCCGATGGCATTGAGCATGATGCGCCGCTCCTCATCCGTCCGGGTGAACAGGTGCAGCGCGCCGACGCCCAGGTCGAAGCCGTCCAGCATCGCATACCCGGTGAAGAGCACGCCGATGAGGATGAACCAGGTTGTGTTGAGATCGAGAGAGCCGAAGGTCATGGGGGGTGGGATTCAGTGTCGGACGGGCCATGCCAGTTTGCCGGCGGGGACCAGGTCGGCGTCATCCGGGCCGTGCTGGATTTTGTCGTTGAGCAGGTAAACAAAAACCGCGAAGAGCAGCAAGTAAACCGCGCTGAACAGAAGGATCGAGGTCAGGACGGTGTTGGCCCTGACCACGGCGGACAAGCCCTCCGACGTGCGGAGCAATCCCTGGACGATCCACGGCTGGCGGCCCACCTCGGCGGCAAACCAGCCCGCCTGATTGGCGATTTGCGGGCCGAGCACCGACAGCACCAGGAGCCACAGGAGCCAGCGTTTCTCGAACAGCGACCCCCGCCGGAAACCAAGAAGGCCCAACGCGGAGATCACGATCATCCCCAAGCCGACCGCCACCATCAGATGGAAGAGCTGGAACGAAACATTCACCGGCGGCCGGTCTTCCGGCCTGGGGGCGGCCTCGCGCAGGCCGGCCACCTCCGCATGAGGGTCGTAATGCGCCAGAAAACTCAGCATTCCGGGCAGGCGAATGCCCCGGGTCTGCTCGTCCTTCTCATCCACCCAGCCCAAGAGCATCAGGGGCGCGTTCGACCGCGTCTCGTAAAGCCCCTCGAAGGCCGCCAGCTTGACGGGCTGGTATTTCGCCACGGTCCGGGCGCTGAAATCCCCGCTGACCAGTTGCAGCAGCGAGGCGGCCAGGCCGACGATCAGCCCGACGCGCAGCGACGCCCGGGCGAATTCCTCGTGCTTCCGCTTCAGCAAATACCACGCGCTGACGCTGACGACGAGAAACGCCCCCGCCTGCCATGCGCCGCAGAGGGTGTGAAACAGCCGGTCCATCGAGGACGGGTTGAAAACCATGGCCCAGAAATCCGTGATCTCGGCGCGCGCCTTCATGCCTTGTCCGACGATGTGAAAGCCCGCGGGTGTTTGCATCCAGGAATTGGCCACCACGATCCAGATGGCGCTGAAATGCGCGCCCAGGCACACCATGCACGTCGCAAAGAAATGCAGCTTGGGTCCGACCCGGTCCCAGCCGAACAACAGCACGGCGAGGAAACCCGACTCAAGGAAGAACGCGAAGATGCCTTCAGCGGCCAGCGCACTGCCGAACACGTCGCCAACGTAGCGCGAATAGGTCGCCCAGTTCGTGCCGAATTCAAACTCCATCACGATGCCCGTGGCCACGCCGACGGCGAATGTGAGGGCGAAAACCTTCGTCCAGAACCGCGCCATCTGGTGATAGACAGGCTTGCGCGTCCTCAGCCACGACCCCTCGACGATGACCAGCACGATGCCCAGCCCGATGCTCAAGGGCGGATACAGATAATGAATCCCCGCCGTCAGGGCGAACTGGAATCGCGAAAGCGTCAGCACATCCATAATCCGTCTGATGCTACCCCGGACTCCAATCAATCAAAAGCGCGGATTCAGCCTCAAAGGGCGAACGCAGGGCCAATTCATGAAGAGGCCGATATCGGTGTGGAGACGGCTCGTCCCCAGGATCCCTTGGCTTCCTGCAGCCTGGCCGGGGACGAGCCCGCCCCCTCGTGAATCGGCTCTGGGCGAACGACTTGTCGGAATACATTACTTCCCAGCCATCCTCGTCCGGCCCTCCGATGATCGTGCTGACGAGCTTGCCTTTAATTCTTAATGAATTTTAATCATTGATTCACCGCGCTTTAATAAACGTTTGGTCAAATCCCTTGTCGAAAGCCTTATGCGAATACTCGTGGTGGAAGACGAAAAGAAAGTGGCGGAGATGATCGCGCGCGGGCTCAAAGCCGAGGGTTATGCGGTGGATGTGGCGCTGGACGGCCAAAGCGGCTGGGACATGGCCAACGGTTGCGAGTACGATCTGGTCGTTCTGGATCTGATGCTGCCGCGCTTGAGCGGGGCTGAAATCCTGGGCCGCATCCGCCGCAAGAACCAGCAGGTGCCGATTCTGATCCTGACGGCGCGGGACGCCACGGACGAAAAGGTGCGCAATTTTGAGGCGGGGGCGGACGATTATCTGACGAAGCCGTTTGCGTTTGCGGAGTTGCTGGTGCGGGTGAAGGCCTTGTTGCGCCGGGCGCCGGCGAATCGGGCCAGTGTGCTGCGCGTGGGCGATCTCGAAGTGGACCGCTTTTCCCAGCAGGTGCGGCGCGGCGGCAAAAAAATCGATCTCACGGCCAAGGAATATGGGCTCCTCGAGTACCTGGCCACCCATCCGGGCCGGGTGTTTTCGCGCACGATGATCATCGAGCACGTCTGGGACCAGAGCTTCG
>JBEKFT010000081.1:0-6334 GCA_050013175.1 Verrucomicrobiota bacterium | reverse complement strand
CCCAGTGAGATTGCTGAAACTCCAGAGAACCGGGGACGGGCCGTCCCCACCCCGATGTCGCCCCTTTCATGAATTGACCCTGTCCGGAGCGTTGTCGGCGCTGGGTAATGTCTTAATCTAGAAATTCTTTCAATGCGCTTGGCGGTAGGGCCGCGCTGCCGCGCGGCTTTGGACGACCCCCAGGTCGTCCCTACCCTTCAAATCAAGACACTGCCCGGTGCTGGGTAGCGCCCTGATTTGAATTGCTGGGGGTCCCGTTGGACGGAAGAGCAGAGAAATTCGCGCACATTTGCGTAATTCGCGGACAAACTCTTCTTTCTGTAATCCGCGAATTTCGCGAATGGACGCGAATTCGGAGGGAACCAAAACAAAGGGAGGGTCTTCTTCAAATCAGGACACTGCCCGGCGCTGTCGGCGCTTGACCGGACAGGTCCGCGTGACTATTACATTATCGACTATGCCGACCTACGAATACGTTTGCTCGAAGTGCGGTCACGAATTTGAAAAATTTCAACCCATTGCCGACAAGCCGCTGACCGTTTGCCCGAAAGATCGGTGTCCCCGGAAGAAATGGGGTCATGGCAAAGTGAAGAAGGAGATCGGGGCCGGCGCCGGCCTGATCTTCAAAGGGAGCGGCTTTTACATTACCGATCACCGCAGCGAAAAATACAAGGAAGCGGCCAAAAAAGACTCCGCCGCCGCCAGTGCGCCGAGCGGCGAGGGCAAACCGTCTTCCGGACCGGAAAGCAAACCCGCGCCGAAGAAGGAAAGCAAGCCGGCCAAAACCGGCGCCAAGAGTTGACCGGGAACCGAATGCCTGAGCCACCCTGGCTTCGGGTACGCGTCGCTGATGCATGCCAGCAATGAGGCCATCCTGTCGGTGAAAATCTTCGCAGCGATCGCCGTCGCGCTTGCGCTGCTGGGCACCGCCCGCGCGCAGACGGGCCGGAGGGCTCCCATCGAGAGCTCCTCGGGACAGTTCGTCGTCCTGACAGCGCAACCCGAGGCGTTGCCGTCACCGTTCGCCGCGTCCGCGGCCAACCCGGATTTCATTCGTCTCCAACCGGAGTTGCTTGCGGTTTCCTGCGAGCGGATCAAGCAAAACCTGTGGGCACTCCTCGGTGTGGACGTGCGGTGGGGCGGAAAGATTTACCTCGACCTGCGTCCCGCCGCCTCCGCCGACGAGTGGGTCGCCGTGGTTGCGAACCGGTCTCCCGCCGGCTGGGAGTATCACGTGACATTGCCCGACGCGCTGCCGCGCGACCGTTGCCTGCGAGCCATCGTGCAGGTATTGCTGCTGGAGTACGCCAACCGCAACGCCGGGACGCATTCGGCCGAGATTCCGACCTGGCTTGCCGAAGGTCTGTCGCGGGAACTGCTCGCTTCGGGAGAGACGGAACTCCTCCTGTCACCGCCCCAATGGAACGTTCACGGCCTGAGCCTGAACGCGCAGGTGATGAACACGCGTTGGTCGAATCCTTTGGAGAATGCCCAGAAGGAACTGAGGGCGCGGCCTCCGATGACGTTCGAGCAGCTCAGTTGGCCGCCGGACGAACAACTGGCCGGCGACGCGGGCGAAGCTTACCGCTGCAGCGCCCAGTTTTTTGTCGAGTCGTTGCTGCGACTGGCCGGCGGGCCGGCCTGCGTGCGAACCCTGCTCGGCGAGCTGCCCCGATATTACAACTGGCAGTTGGCCTTTCTGCAGGCTTTCCGGTCTTACTTTCAAGATCCCCTCGACGTCGAAAAATGGTGGGCGCTCCAGATTGTGCAATTCACCGGACGGGACCTGTCCCAGGCCTGGACGCCCGAGGAAAGCTGGAGGAAGCTGGAGGAAATCATTCGGTCGCCCGTGGATGTCCGGACTGAACAGAGGCAGCTACCGCTGCGCGCCGAGGTGAGTTTGCAGACCATCCTTCGCGAATGGGATCGCCCGCGGCAGATGGAAGCGCTTCGGCGCAAGCTCCGGGAGCTGGATTTTCTGCGCTTGCGCGTCGCCCAGAACCTTGTGCTGCTCGTGGATGATTACCGCGCGTCGATCCAGACGTGTCTGCAGAGGCAGAGCCAGGTCGGTTTCAGCCTCTTTTCCCGGAATCAGGTCGCACCGAACGCGGACCTCGCGGTGGAAGATGCGATCAAGCAATTGGACGCTCTGGACGTGCGTCGGGAGGCCCTCCGGCCGCAGCCGGCCGGGGCCGTTACGGCTGGGGCGCAAGGCACGGTTCAATAGGCAGCTTTTCTCTCCTAACCTGCAGCCCTGCTGATGGTTAACCCTATCAATCACCGATTCATCGGCCTTCGCTTGACAGGCAGCCGATCCCACCTATAGTGCGCTAACCAATTAGCGATTACATGCAACCCGATACTTCCAAGGATGGCGCCGAGGAACCGCCATCGTGTAGATCATTAAACTCCCTGAAGGAATTCCGTTCAGCCGGCCGCGGTTTTTGGAGCCATATTTCCGATTCGGATTGGAATAACTGGCATTGGCAGCTCACCCACCGCATCACCACCCTGGAGCAGTTGCAACGGCTCATGCCAACGCTGACCCCCGAGGAGTATGCCGGCACGCAACTGGCCAATCAAAAGCTCGCACTGGCCATCACGCCCTACTTCTTCAACCTGATCGATCCCGCGGATGAGAACTGTCCCATCCGCCGCCAGGTCATCCCGCGCCTCGAGGAAACGCATACCGCCCCCTGGGAGATGGCGGACCCGTGCGGCGAAGATGCCCATTCGCCGGTGCCGGGCCTGGTGCATCGGTACCCCGACCGCGTGTTGTTCCTGGTGACGGACCGGTGCGCGTCGTATTGCCGCTATTGCACCCGTTCGCGGCTGGTCAGCAATGCCAGCGGCTACGACTTTCACCCGCAGTTCGAGGATCAGATCGACTATATCCGAAATAACAAATCCATTCGCGACGTCCTGCTCAGCGGCGGCGATCCGCTTCTGTTCAACGACGAAAAGCTCGAACAGCTCCTGAGCCGGCTGCGGGCCATCCCGCACGTCGAGTTTCTCCGCATCGGCACCCGCATTCCGGTCTTTCTGCCCCAGCGCATCACGCCCGAGCTGTGCGCGATGTTGAAAAAATATCACCCGCTTTTCATCAGCATCCACTCCAATCATCCGCGGGAGCTGACGACCGAAGTGCGCGACGCGCTGGGCCGGCTGGCCGACGCGGGCATTCCGCTGGGCAACCAATCCGTGCTGCTGCGCCATGTCAACGACGACGCCACCGTCATGAAGGCGCAGATCCAGAAGCTTCTGATGTGCCGGGTGAAGCCGTATTATCTCTACCAATGCGATCTGATCGCCGGTTCCGCGCATTTGCGCGCCAGTGTCCGCGAAGGAATCGAGATCATGGAGAAGCTGCGCGGCCACACGACCGGTTACGCGGTCCCGACCTATGTCATCGACGCGCCGGGCGGGGGCGGCAAAGTGCCGGTCAGCCCGGAATACGTCCTCAGCCGCAATGCCGACCGCGTCCTCATCCGCAACTACGAAGGCAAACTCTTCGAATACCCCGAAGCGGCCGATGGAACGCCGCTGTTCCCCGCGCCGATGAAGGAAGTCGAGGAACCGGAACTGGCCTGACGCTCACCGGGGCTCGCGCCAATTTCACCATGAAACCGAATCGCCTGTTCCTCCGCATTGCCGTGGCCGGTGTTCTGTTCGGCGCTGTTCGCGCCTGGTCCGATGACGCGCCGCCCGGCGTTTCCCTCTCGCAAAAGCCCAAGTGGGTGAGTAGCGCCGCGGCGGGTCTGACGCTGACCCGCGGGAATAGCGAGACGCTGCTGGCGACGATCTCCGGCAGCACGGATGTGAAATGGGATCAGAACGAATGGTCGCTCGGCGCGGACGGGACCTATGGCGAAACGAAGCAGCCGGGTTCCGGCGAAGCCGCGAAAAATGCCGAGCAGATCCACGGTGTCTCTCAATACAACCGCATGTTCACCGACCGTGTTTTCGGCTTCGCCCGCGCCGAAGCATTGCACGATGGCATCGCCGACATCCGGTATCGCACGACGATAAACCTGGGCGCCGGGTATTATCTCATCAAGAACAAGACCGCCGATCTGAGCGCGGAACTGGGTCCCGGTTACCTTGCGGAACAACTGGGGGACGCCCAGACCAGTTACGCGACATTCCGCTTCGGTGAAAAGTTCCACTGCAAATTGAGCGACCGGTCCCGTCTTTGGCAGACGGTCGAATTGCTGCCGCAGGTGGACGATTTCAACAACTACATCGTCAACGCCGAAATCGGCATTGAAGCCGACCTCACCCAGGACAAGAGATTCAGTCTGCGGAGCTTCCTGCAGGACACGTATAACAACGTGCCGGCGGTGGGCCGCGAGAGGAACGATGCGAAGCTGGTGAGCGCGATCGCCTACAAATTCTAGATGGCTCTTCGGGCGCCAGGGCCAATTCATGAAGGGGTGGGGACGGCCTCGTCCCCAGTGAGATCCCAAAAACTCCAGGGGCCTGGCGACGAGCCGTCGCCACCCCGATATCGCCACCTTCATGAATTAGCCCTATTCGGGCGCAGATTGTCTTTCAAGGTTGTTGCCTGTCCATTTCGAGCCGGTTACCCTGTGCGGGAGAGATCCATGACCTTTTGAAGGCCTGCTTATGCTGAACCCGGCGACTGCCTCCCACCGCTGGCGCTTCTTCCGCGCCGGCGGTTTCGATCAGGTCAACCTCGAAACCGGCGCGGACCTGGTCAACCTCGATCAACTCGACCCGAAGTTGTGGGTCGCGCTGGCCTGCCCGGCCACCGGCCTGGAGTTCGATCCGAAAACACTCGCCCTGATCGACACCGACAAGGACGGGCGCATCCGCGCTCCCGAACTCATCGCCGCAGCCAAGTGGGCCGGATCGATGCTCAAAGACCCGGATCTGTTGATGACGGGTGGCGATTCAATCCCGCTCTCGGCGATTGACGACTCCAATCCCGAGGGCAGGCAGCTCCTGGCTTCGGCGCGGCGAATCCTCGTCAACCTCGGCAGAAAAGACGCCGACGCCATTTCGCTCGCTGACGCCTCCGATGCCAACAGGGTTTTCGCGAACACCTCCTTCAACGGCGACGGGGTGATCATCGCCGAGTCAGCCGCCGACGAGGGCACCCGGGCGCTGATCAACGACATCGCCGCGTGCCTGGGCATGGTGCCGGATCGTTCCGGCAAACCGGGCATCGACCAGGCCAGGGCCGACGCTTTCTTCGCCGAGTGCGCCGCGTTGGACGACTGGAGGAAACTGGCGGAGGCGAATGCCGGCACGATCCTGCCCGCCGGCCCTGGCACCGCCGCCGCCGCCGCCGCGGTTCGGGCAATCCGAAGCAAGGTGGATGATTACTTCGGCCGCTGCCGCCTCGCCGCCTTCGACCCACGCACGACCGCCCTGCTCAATCGCGGCGAAGGGGATTATCTGGCCATCGCGGCGGAGGACTTGAGCTTCACGGCGGCCGAAATCGCCGGCTTCCCCCTCGCGCGGATTGTCGCCGGCCAGCCTCTGCCTCTGCAGGGGGCGATCAACCCGGCCCACGCCGCGGCCGTGGTGGAGCTGCGAATCAGCGCCGTAAGGCCGCTGCTCGGGGACAAAACCGAATTGACTGAAGCCGATTGGGTGGCGCTGCAGGCCCGGCTGGACGCGTTCGAGAAATGGAACGCAGGGAAGGCGGGAGAGGCCGTCGAACGACTCGGCATCCCGCGCGTTCGAGAAATCCTTGCATCGAAGGCCAGGCAAACCGTGGATGGACTCATTGTCAAAGACAAGGCGCTCGAACCCGAGGCTGCGTCCATTGCGAACGTTGAGAAGATCGTGCGTTTCGTGCGCGATTTGCACACGCTCTGCCTCAACTTTGTCAATTTCAGGAATTTCTACGGCGGCGGCCACCCCGCGATTTTCCAGTGCGGCACGTTGTATCTCGACCAGCGCTCCTGCTCCCTCTGTCTCATCGTCGAAGATTCCGCCCGGCACGCGACGATGGCGGGGCTGGCGGGGGCCTATCTCGCCTATTGCGATTGCGTGCGCAGAGGAACCGGTGAAAAAATGAGCATCCTCGCCGTCTTCTCGCAGGGTGATGACGACAATTTGATGGTGGGCCGCAACGGAATTTTCTTTGACCGCAAAGGCCTTGACTACGACGCGACGATCACCCGGATCGTGTCGAATCCGATCGGTCTCCGGCAGGCGTTCTGGCTCCCCTACAAGAAGTTCGTGCGAATGGTCGAGGAAATTGTCTCGAAACGCGCGGCGGCCGACACGGCCCAGCCGGCCGTGCCCAGGAAGATCGATGTGGGCACGGTGGCGGCTTTGGGGGTCGCTTTCGGTTCGATTG
>JBEKFT010000080.1:0-6361 GCA_050013175.1 Verrucomicrobiota bacterium | reverse complement strand
GAAGAATGAGCCGGGCGCATCGGGCGCAAGGGGCCCGTAAGCGACGCCTTTGACATGAAATTTCTCCGCACCCAGCCGGAAGCATTTTCCATCCACAACAATCCGCGGCCGGGAAGAAGCGGCGGGTGCCATGGGCTTTAGACGATGCGGCTGCCGATTTTAGTCATTTACGTTGTGGGGATAGCAGATGGCCCGGCGCGATGCAAGCGGGGGAAATGGGCGGAGTTCGATTGAAATGAGCAGTCAACGTGTTGCGGCTATTTAACCTGCAAGTCGATTCCGAGCCGTTCGAGCGTGCTGCCTTCGTCCTGGCTGAGTTGGGAGAGGCTCTTGTTGTAATTGTCCAGCGCCTGGATTTCCGAGCCGCGCGCGCTGGTCAGGTCGCGCTGTACCTGCAGCACTGTGTAGGTCGTGCTCTTGCCGTTTTCAAGCTTCTTCTGCTCGGCATCCAATGCGGCTTCCTCGTATTGGCGCTGGGCGGTGGTGGCTTGCACCTGGTCATAATCGGCCTGGATCGTCCCGATGTCGTTGTCGATCGCGATCATGATGGTCTGCTCGAGTTTTTTCAGCGTGAGCACGACTTGTTGCTTCGTCGCCTTGTCGGATTTGTAGGTGTTGCGGGCTGAGAGATTTGCCAGGGGAATGGTGACCTGGCCGCCATACGTGTAGAAGCGGCGGTCCATCTGCTGGAGGTCATAGAGCGCGCCGCTGAACTCCTTGCCGCCGCCGTTGTAGCCGTAGGTTCCGAACACGTCCAACTCCGGAAAGACCTGGTTCAGATCGTATTTCAACTGGATGCCCATCTTTTCCACATCGAGTTTCGCCTGCAACAGCTCCGGGCGCTGCGTCAGCCCCCTCTTCCAGCTTTCCTGCCGGTCGAAGACTTTATGGACCGCGGTGAGCATCCCGCTCGGCTGCAGCACAACGTCCGCCCATTTCGAGTAGTCCTCCGTGATCAGGAGTTTGACGACGCGCTCCTGAGTATCCAACTGACTCCCGGCGGCGATGAGCGCCGCCCGGGATTGGGCCGCCTGGGCCTTGGCAGAATCCACGTCAAGCGGAGCCAGCGCGCCGACCTCGAGTTTCTTCTCGTCCTCGGCTACCAGGCGCTCGGCCAGCTCCACCGCCTTCTGCTGCACGACCACATTTTCCCGGTCGTACATCAGATCGCAATAAGCAAATTCCACGGCGGTCACCGTGGCCATGATCTGCAGCTTGAGGCCGAGTTCGGAGTACTTCAGCCGGTTTTTTGCGACACGAATGTTGAGCCGTGGCGCGTTGATCCAAAAGTTTTTCAACAGGGGCTGCGTGGCGGACAGGGAGGCCGAAGAGGAACTGATTTCGGGAAAGTTCCCGTATTCATCGCTGGCGTTGCCCTGGAGACTGTAGGTTGTGCCGATGGGTGAGACCCCGCCCAGAGATGCGTTGAAGGTGTTTTGGTCTGAAATTGTGCCGGTGAAAATGTTCGTTCCAAAGATGGTCGGGATGCCTTCATTGTGCGAGTGCTCGCCCGACAAAAAGAGCGACACATCATACCCTCCATAAGCCGCCCTCAGGACGAACAGCGCCACCTGCGGATTGTAGCGATCTATCTGCAGGTCGAGATTGTGCTGCAACGCCAGTTGAACGCAATCCTGCAAGGACAACATGCGGACGTTGGCCGCCGCGCCGTTCGTCTGCGTCAGGGAATACCGGTCGGGGGAGGCGGCATCCGTGCCGGGCGCGGCGTACTCGCCGGTGTTCGTTTGGGCGGAAACAGACAGGCCGCTGGCAAGCAGAACCGACAAAAAAGTCATGGCTCTCATCGTGTGCGAAGAGTGGTGGATCAGTTTCATTTCGTCAAACAAGTGTTGTTTCAACGGAGTTATCGGTTCCAATTCACCCCACCGGCCCCGTTCCAATGGACCCGTGAAGGAGAAAAAAGTTTCACATTATGTTGCCCCCGCCCTCTTCAGGCGATCCTGGATCGCAGCCCATTCAGGTGTTTCGGGCGGGGCTTCAACCACGATCCATCCCGCCCCTTCTTCATCGCACCGGTGCAGCTCGGCGTACAGGGCGCGGGCAAACGCTTCCGGGTCGTGGGGAATGAGGCTGACGCGGCCGAAACCTTCCGGAGAGGGAACCCGGCTGTGGGCGATGAGATGGCAATCGGAGATTTGAGATCTGAGATTTGAGATCTGAGATTTGAGATCCGCGTCGTCACGCCAGCTCAACACCACCAGCTTCGCTCGAGGCGCATAATGCCGCCGCAACAATCCCGGGCTCCTGAGTGTTTCGCCGCCCGGCGCCCCGCGCGTGCCGCTTCGCACCGCGCCGATGACGGCCGCAAGCGCGCCTTCGTGGATCATGCCCGGGCGCAGGACGCGCGGCGGCTCGGCTGTCAGGTCGAGCACGGTGGATTCGATCCCGACCCGGGAAGGTCCTCCGTCCACGATGCAGCAAATTTTTCCACCTAGTTGCTTGCGGACATGCTCGGCGGTCGTGGGCGAAATCCGGTTTGACGGGTTCGCGCTCGGCGCGGCCAGGGGAAAGCCGCATTCGCGGATGACGGCCTGGATGATGGGATGGCTCGGACAGCGCACGCCGACGGTTGGACCGCTGGCCGTGACAACATCGGGGATTACTTTCGAACGGGGCAGCACCAGCGTCAGGGGGCCGGGCCAGAATGCCGCAGCCAGTTTGTCGGCTGGCTCCGGCCATTCTGCGACGCAGCGCCGCGCCATTTCCAGTCCGGCAACGTGAACAATGATGGGGTTGTGCGCCGGGCGGCCTTTGATTTCATAAATCCGGGCGACGGCTTCGGCGTCCAGGGCATTGGCGGCAAGGCCGTAAACCGTTTCCGTGGGCAGGGCAACCACCTGTCCGGCTCGCAACAGGTCCGCTGCCCGCTTTACGGCCATTTGGAAAAGTTCCGGCGTGTGCGTCTGGAGCGTCTCGACCGTCATGATGTCCGTTCCACCTCCTGCCGGAGGGCCGCCGCCGTGGCGACCGGGGTCTCGCGGTGCGGGGAAAAGTGGGGCCTCCGGACTGCGCCGCTGGATGGCGGGGCTTCGAGCGCTTTCGCATTCATTC
This sequence comes from Verrucomicrobiota bacterium, assembly GCA_050013175.1. GTDB lineage: Bacteria > Verrucomicrobiota > Verrucomicrobiia > Limisphaerales > BOG-1460 > BOG-1460. The sequence continues at coordinate 3,289 of JBEKFT010000080.1, read as the reverse complement.
GCGTTCATTCCTGCTTCTAGCCCGGTTTACTCGTATCGCAACGCGTCGATGGGATCGAGCTGCGACGCTTTGCGAGCGGGATAGAAACCGAAGAAAATCCCCACGGCGGCGCTGAAAAAAAAGGCGACCACTATGGAGCCAGGCGAGGTCAGGGTTGGCCAATTCATCTTCGCCGAAAGCAACTTGGACACGCCGATGCCGAGGCCGATTCCGATGACGCCGCCGATCACGCTCAACGTGACGGCTTCCGTCAGGAACTGGAGCAGGACATCCCTGCCACGGGCTCCGACGGCCATGCGGATGCCGATTTCGCGGGTTCGTTCGGTGACGCTCACGAGCATGATATTCATGATGCCGATGCCGCCGACGAGCAGGGAGACACTGGCGATGGCGGCGAGCAGGATCGTCATGACTTTTGAGGTGGCCGTGGCGGCATCCGCGATTTCCTGCTGGTTGCGCACCGTAAAATCGTCGTCCTTTCCGGGGCCGATATGGTGGCGCTGGCGCAGGAGGTCGATGATTTGTTGTTGCACGGAATTGAGCAATTTCGGGCTGGCTGTCTGGACGAGGATGGACTGCAACGTGGTGACGCCGAGCAGTCGTTTCATGGCGCTGGTGTAGGGAATGATGATCACATCGTCCTGATCCTGGCCCCACGGGGTGAGTCCTTTGGCCAGGAGCACTCCGGTGATCTTGAACGGGGCGTTCTTGATGCGGATGATCTGGCCCACCGGGTCTTCACCCGGGTAAAGCTGGTCCATGATGGTCTTTCCGATCACCGCCACCTTGTTCGCGCTGCGAACGTCCTGTTCACCGAACGACGTGCCTTGAACGATGGGCCACTGCCGGACGGTGAAATAATCGGCTGACTCGCCTTGAATCTGTGTGTTCCAGTTCTCGTTGCCGGCGGCCACCTGTACCCGGCTGCGGACTTCCTGGCTCAGAACCGTCACCCCCGGAACCTCGCGTTGAACGGCTTCCGCATCATCGATCGTCAGCGTGCCGGCACCACCCCAGCCGCTGCGAATGCCGCCGCGGGAGAAACTTCCCGAGAAAACCATGACAACGTTCTGGCCAAGGCTGGCGATTTGCGCTTCGACCTGCGATTTCGCGCCATTGCCGATGCTGACCATGGCGATCACGGCGCCCACGCCGATGATCATCCCGAGCATGGTGAGGACGGTCCGCAATTTGTTCCTGCGCAGGGCGCGCACGGCGATTTTGAAAGTGGCCAGTATTCGTCTCATGGCGCCAGTTGAACCGCCTGCTGGGCTTCGCGCAACCGTTGCAGCTCCGTTTCGGCTTTCAGCCGCTTCTCCACCAGGGCATCCGTCACGATCCGGCCGTCGCGCATGACGACCGTGCGCCGGGTGTACCGGGCGATGTCCAGCTCGTGCGTCACCATCACGATGGTGATGCCGTCCTGGTTGAGCTTTTGAAACACGCCCATGATTTCAATGCTCGTTTGACTGTCCAGATTGCCGGTCGGTTCATCCGCGAGCAGGAGCGCGGGCCGGTTGACGAGCGCCCGGGCGATGGCGACGCGTTGCTGCTGGCCTCCGGAGAGCTGGTTCGGGTGATGATCGGCCCGATCGGCGAGGCCGACGATCTCCAGGGCGTTCAGGGCGCGGTCCCGCTGGTCGCGGCCGTGAACAGGGGGATGCGAGTACAACAGGGGCAGTTCGACGTTTTCCAGCGCCGAAGTGCGCGACAGCAGGTTGAATCCCTGAAAGACGAAACCGATTTTCTGGTTGCGAATGTCCGCCAGCTCATCCCGGTTCAGTTTGGAAACGTCCGTGCCATCGAGGAAATAAAGCCCTTCCGTCGAGCGATCCAAACACCCGATCATGTTCATCAGCGTGGATTTGCCGGAACCGCTGGCGCCCATGACGGCGACAAACTCGCCCGGCCCGAGTTGCAGCGACACGCCGCGCACGGCATGCACATCCACTTCGCCCGTGTGGTAAACCTTCCGGACGTTTTCGAGTTGGATGACCGCGCTCATTCCGACATCGCTCTCAAGCCCGCCGCAAAGTTAGAATCTTCGACCGCCACCAAATGGATTCGGCGGGCGCGATACAGCGTCGGATGACGAGCTCAAAAGCGCGGTCACCACCTGATCGCCTTCCTTCAAGCCTTCAATCACTTCCGTGCTCACGCCGTCATTGATTCCCGTCTTGATCCTGGCGGGCCGCAATTCCGGGCGGTCCGGATTCTTCGTGGCATCCACTATGTAAACCGTGCGGGCACTCGACTTGTCCGGCCGGGAACCGCCCTGGCCGCCGCCCGCTCCGGGGCCTCCTCCGGCGCCCCGAATCCCGCCGCCGCTCCCGGCGGTTGTCGAGGTGTTTCGTGCCGGGCTTTCCGCCGCGGCGACGCCATTGGTGCCCGCAACAACGCCTTCCGGCGGACGGAATCGCAGGGCCGCGTTCGGGATCTTGAGCGCGTTTTCACGCTCGGCGGTGATGATGGAAACGCTCGCCGTCATGCCTGGCAGCAATTTCAAATCGGCATTGTTGACTTCCACGACCGCGTCGTAGCACACCACGTTCTGGTTCGTCTGGGGTCCGTAACGGATCTGGCCGACCTTGCCGCGGAAGGTGCGAAGAGGATAGGCATCCACGGTAAAACTGACGTTCTGGTTGGTGGCGACGCCGCCGATGTCGGCCTCGGAAACCAAGGCGTCGATCTGCATTTTGCTCAAATCGTTCGCGATGAGAAACAGCGTCGGGGTGCTGAAGCTTGCGGCGACGGTCTGGCCGACATCCACGTTGCGCGAGATGACGACGCCGTCCACGGGGGCATAAATTGTGCAATAGGATAATTGCACCTGGGCATTCTTGAGGGTGGCTTCGTCGGATTGGACCTGGGCCTCGGCCTGATGCAGTTGCGCGACGGCCGTGTCATGATCGGAAGCCGAAATCAACTTGTCATCGAACAGGGAATCCGCGCGCCGGGCTTCGACCTGGTTGAGTTCGAGCGTGGCCTTCGCGTTGGCGACATCGGCCTCCGCCTTGAGCACGTTGACCTGATAGGTTGAGGGATCAATTTCCGCAACGAGCTGGTTGGACTTCACGACGGAGTTGTAGTCCACGTACAGCCTCCTGATGATGCCGGATATCTGGCTGCCGACCTGCACGTTGACGACCGGGTCCAACTGTCCGGTGGCGGTGACCACCTGCACGAGGTCGCCGTGTGTGACCGGCGCGGTCTCATACTGCGCGCCGGAATTGTCCCGCCGGACGAAGTACCAGACGCCGCCGCCCAGCACCGCGACCGCCCCGATCAG
>JBEKFT010000079.1:0-7540 GCA_050013175.1 Verrucomicrobiota bacterium | reverse complement strand
TGATGAAAACGCCCAGGAAGATGTCAAATTCGTTTCGATGGACGACAAGGTCGTGCGCTACACCGTTCGCGTCCGGCGCGCGCGTTGATGATGTTTGACCTCGGGACAGTGACGCTATAAAACAGGTACTGCTATGAAAACTTTAAAGATTCTGAGTTGGTTTGCCGCGCTGGCGATTCTGCCGTCGGCGCACGCGCAGAAGGGCACCCACGCGTTTCCGGCGCAGGTGCCCACGAACCCCCCGCCCGCCGATTATGTCGTGCAGCCGCCGCCGCCGCCGATCGCCACGATGCAGTCGCCCCCGAAGCCAGTCTTCGTCTATGACCAGAAACCCCTGGCCGGCGGACCCACCCTGGTCAGCCCGGAGCAGGCTCGGAATATCATCAGCCGTTTCAAGGCCGCCTACCCGGGACTGGGCAGCCCGCGCTTCCTGATTTACGTAAACCGTGAGCTGGTCAACCAGCAGTCGGGTATGAAGCTCGTCCACCGTTCCGAAAACATTGAAAGCGCGCGCAAGGACAATCCGGCCGGATCGAACGCCGATTCCACCGTCAAGAGCACCGAAAGCAACGAATACAGGGCCGATGACAACGCCCGGCCGACCCTGGCGGACCAGCAAACCGTCCGCGACGTGGAAAGGCTGTTCGGCCGTCCGCTGCGCGACGCGGGCGCGAGTCTCGTGGACCAAAAGGTCGCGGCGGCGCTCATCGCGGACAAACCGCTCGACGAGTTCATCGGCACGACCGACACGCCCGAGGCGCGCAAAGACCGGGAAGCCATCGCGAAAATCGCCGACGCGGTGATCGAAGTTCTGATCTCCTCCAAAACCGTCACCGTGCCGACCCTCTCCGGAACCCAGGACATCGCCATCCCGGACATCCAGGCCACCGCCATCGGTTTGAAGGACTCCAAAATCCTGGGGCAGGCCTCGTCGTCGGACGTGACGGGCCGTGTGCCGCCATCGACGCTGGGCAATTTTGGTGTGAATGAAATCACCGAGGCAACGGCTTTGGCACTCCTGGAAGACATGACGCCGAACCAGCCGCAGCCCTGATCCGGCGCGCGGACAGGAGCGCGGCGTTCACGCCGCTTCATCGTTCGGAAGCCCACAGGTCTGTTGTTTTGTCTCTGCCCGCTCGGACACTGAAGCGGCCTGAAGCTTCCGACCGGCGTCTCGCCGGTCGGAGGAGGCGTAACGCAATCGCTAAGCGGTGACTGGCCGCACAGCTCAAAAGGGGTTGGCGAGACGCCAAACACTGCACGCGAGGACGCGTGAGCTCCCCTGCGACTGAATAGAGACGGCTGAAGACCGCGCGCCGGCGGCGGTGTGCGGATGCGCCAGGCGTTTACTCGCGTTCGCACTTCTTGCTTCACAATCGCCGTTCCGTTCCGCAACATCGCCGCAGCAGGACGGCAGGAAATCCCGTCTTGATTTCTGAAGATGAAAGCCAAGATTATTGTCACTCCAAAAAAGGCGGTCCTCGATCCGCAAGGCAAGACCGTGCAGAAGGCCCTCGAACACATGGGCTATTCCGGAATCACCGCCGTCCACGTCGGCAAGTACCTCGAGATCGAACTCGACGGTGGCGACAAGGAAACCGCCCGCCGGCAGTTGAACGAAGCCGCGCACAAGTTTCTTAGCAACCCGGTGATCGAGGACTTTAAACTGGAGATTGAATGAGCCGGCATATTTGCGATGGTCGATCGGCGATGGACGAGCGGGCGGCCCGCTCGACGCGTCAATCGCAAATCGCAAATCGCAAATCGCAAATACCATGAATTTCGCCGTCCTCCAATTCCCCGCCTCGAACTGCGACCAGGACGCGATCCATGCGATCCGCCTCCTGGGCCACTCCGCCCGCTACGTCTGGCACAAGGAAAACTCCCTGGGCGCCGTGGATGCCGTGGTGGTGCCCGGGGGATTCAGTTACGGCGATTATCTGCGCTGCGGCGCGATCGCGCGATTCAGTCCCGTCATGCAGGCCGTCCAACAATTCGCCGCAAACGGCGGCCTGGTCCTCGGCATCTGCAACGGCTTCCAGGTGCTGGCCGAGGCCGGGATGCTGCCCGGCGCGCTGGTGCGCAACCGCGACCTGCAATTCCACTGCGAACACATCCATTTGAAAACGCTTGCCGCCGACACCCCTTTCACGAACTGGATTCCGGCAGGCAAACCGTTGCGCATCCCGATCGCCCACGGCGAAGGATGCTATTTCGCCGACGATGAAACGCTCGCGCTGCTGAAAGCCGGGAACCGCATTCTCTGGCAGTATTGCAACGCGAACGGGGAGCCGACCGACGCCGCGAATCCCAACGGGTCGTTGCTCAATATCGCCGGCATCTGCAACGAACGCCGGAACGTCGCCGGCCTGATGCCCCACCCCGAACGCGCCTGCGAACCGCTCCTGGGCAGCATTGACGGGCGGTTGATTTTTGAGAGCATCATTCACGCCCTCGAGAGCAAGACGGTGGCCGAGGCGGCTTGAATGTGAACCCGCACCCGATCCGCTGATGTCCGACCCCGCCATCACTCCCGAACTGGTCCAAAAACACGGCCTCACACCGGACGAGTTCGCGCGCATTCGGCAAATCCTCGGACGCGACCCGGGCTACACCGAGCTGGGCATCTTCTCGGTCATGTGGAGCGAACATTGCTCCTATAAAAACACCCGCCCGCTCCTGAAAACCTTCCCTACGAAATCCCCGAAAATCCTGGTCGGCGCCGGCGAGGAAAACGCGGGCATCATCGACATCGGCGACGGCCTGGCCATCGCCTTCAAAATCGAGTCGCACAATCATCCGAGCGCAATCGAGCCGTTTCAGGGCGCCGCCACGGGCGTGGGCGGCATCGTCCGCGACATTTTCACCATGGGCGCGCGGCCGGTGTGCTCGGTGAACTCACTCCGGTTCGGGCCGATTGTGGAAGAGAATGGGAGCGCACGCGTCCCGCGTGCTGAATCCGGCGTCGCGCCGGATTCTACCAAAAACCAAATTTCACCGGTGAGGGATTTGGATGAGCAACGCATTCGGCGCGACGCCGAAACCCACACGCCGGAGGCGCGTGCTCCCCAAATCGCCAACAACCGCAGACTGTTCGCGGGCGTCGTCAGCGGCATCGCGCATTACGGCAATTGCTTCGGCATCCCCACCGTCGCCGGCGAGGTTTATTTCGACAAATCCTACGAAGGCAACCCGCTCGTCAACGCCTTCTGTCTCGGCGTGCTGCGCCACGACCAGATCGTGCGCGGCGCGGCCAAGGGCGTGGGCAACCCCGTTTTCTACGTCGGCCCGGCCACCGGGCGCGACGGCCTCGCAGGGGCGGCGTTCGCGTCGCAGGATTTGACACAGGAATCCGCCGAGAAACAGCGCGGCGCGGTGCAGGTGGGCGATCCCTTCATGGAGAAACTCGTGTGCGAAGCGTGCCTCGAATTGCTCGCTACCGGCGCGGTGGCCGGCATCCAGGACATGGGCGCCGCGGGCCTGACCTGTTCGACCTGCGAAACGGCGGCGCGCGCCGGCACGGGCATCGAGATCGAATTGAGCAAGGTCCCCCAGCGCGCCCCGAACATGACGCCTTACGAAATCATGCTGAGCGAATCCCAGGAGCGGATGCTCATCATCGTCCACCAGGGACGCGAGGATGAAGTGAAACGCATCTTCGACAAGTGGGACCTGCCCTGGGCGCAAATCGGGTTCGTCACGGACACCGGCCATATGGTCGTGCGACAGCAGGGCGCCGTGGTGGCCGATATCCCCGCCAGGAAAATCGCCGACGAATCCCCCGTTTACCAGCGCGAGGCGCGGGAACCGGAGTATTTGAAGGACGTCCACGCCTTCCGACTGGACGGCATCCCCGATTCCGGCGATCCCGCCGCCGCCCTCAGGAAGCTGCTCGCCTGGCCAACGATCGCGTCCAAGAACTGGGTGTACCGCCAATACGATCACATGGTCCGCGACGGCTCGGTGGTCTGCCCGGGCTCCGACGCGGCGGTGATCCGGATCAAGCAGGATTCGGTGCCCGAAGATTTGAAATCTGAGATTTCAAATTTGAAATCAGACAAGTTCATCGCCATCTCGGTGGACTGCAATGCGGGTTACGTTTACCTGGATCCGTATGAAGGCGGGAAGATCGCGGTGGCGGAGGCGGCTCGGAACCTGGCCTGCTCCGGAGCCGCGCCGCTGGGAGTGACCGACAACCTGAATTTCGGCAACCCGCACAAGCCCGAATTGTTCTGGCAGCTCAAGGAATCCGTGCGCGGCCTTGCAGAGGCCTGCAAGGCGTTCAATGCGCCCGTCACCGGCGGCAACTGCTCCCTCTACAACCAAAGCCCCGCCGGCCCGATCGATCCGACGCCCACCGTGGCCATGGTGGGGTTGATCGAAAAGCCGGAGCACATCACCACGCAATGGTTCAAGGATGAAGGGGACGCCATCCTTCTGCTGGGCGCGCCGGTGGACGCCGGGGATCCCCTGCAGGGGCTGGGAGGCAGCGCGTATTTGCAGGTGATTCACGGCTTGAAGACCGGCCGGCCGCCGCGCTGCGATCTGGAGAAGGAAAAGGAGCTGCATCTCGCCTTGAGGGCGCTGATCTGTTCCGGGGCGGTCAAAAGCGCGCACGATTGCAGCGAGGGCGGCGTGGCGGTGGCGCTCGCGGAAAGCTGCATCTCGCAGCACATTGCCCGCGAAACACCACGCCTGATCGGCGCGCAAGTGGATTTGACAGCCGCGGCCGCCGCTCGCGGGAGCGCGGCTCAAAAGGAAGCCTCCGCGGCGGAAACCTCCGCGGCGCCGAGACTGGACGCGCTGCTCTTCGGTGAAACCCAGGGCCGCATCCTCATCACCGTCACGGCGCTGAACGCCGGCAAAGTGCTCGCACAGGCCGCTATCCTGGGCGTCCCCGCCGCGCGCATCGGCACCGTCGGCGGATCGTCATTGCAAATCAAGACCGCCGGAGGCACCTTGACCTGCGACGTTGGCGAGTTGCATGATCTCTGGTGGAATTCCATCGCCCGGGCGATGAGCAGTTGATGCAGGAATATCCCAAACATTATTGCGGCGTCTTCGGCATTTACGGGCATCCCAATGCCGCCGAATTGACATACTACGGCCTCTATGCGCTGCAACATCGCGGCCAGGAAAGCGCCGGAATCGTGACTTCCGACGGCAAGCAGTTTCGCGCCCAAAAAGGCATGGGGCTGGTGTCGCAGGTGTTCGACGGCGAGATCCTGCACGGGCTCATCGGCAGAATGGCGGTGGGCCACACGCGCTATTCGACCTCCGGCTCGTCGCTGATCCAGAATGCCCAGCCTCTGACGATCAATTCCCGAATCGGCCCCGTCGCCATCGCCCACAACGGGAACCTCACCAATGCCATGGCCCTCCGCGATGAACTCGAGGAAAAGGGACAGGTTTTCCAAACCTCCGTGGACAGCGAGATCATCCTGCATCTGCTGGCGCAGCCGGGCGGGAACGGAAACGGCAATCACCTGGTCCATACCTTGCGCCGGATCGAAGGCGCCTATTCGCTCGTCATCATGACCGAGAACGAGCTGATCGGCGTGCGCGATCCGCACGGGTTCCGGCCCCTGAGCCTTGGCAAAATCGACGATGCCTGGGTGCTCGCCAGCGAGACCTGCGCGTTCGACCTGATCCACGCCAAATTCGTGCGCGACGTCGAGCCCGGCGAAATCGTCATCATCAACCAGGACGGCCTGACCAGCATCCAGGCGTTCCCGGAACAGGAACGCCGCGCTTTCTGCATTTTCGAATACGTCTATTTCGCGCGGCCCGACAGCGTCATCGCGGACCGGAACGTGTACAAAGTCCGCGTCGAGATGGGCCGCCAGCTCGCGCGCGAATTTCCGATCGACGCGGACGTGGTGGTGCCCGTGCCCGACAGCGGAAACTGCGCTGCGCTGGGCTATTCGCAGGAATCCAGAATCCCCTTCGAGATGGCTTTCGTCCGCAATCATTACGTCGGCCGCAGCTTTCTCCAGCCGTCCCAGTTGATTCGCGACTTCGACGTGCGCGTGAAGCTGAACCTCATCACGGATCTGGTGAAGGGCAAGCGGGTCATCGTCGTGGACGATTCGATCGTGCGCGGCACGACGTGCAAGACGCGTGTGAACAACCTCAAGCAGGCCGGCGCCAAGGAAGTCCACGTGCTGGTCAGTTGCCCGCCGCACATGAACCCGTGCGTCTATGGCATCGATTTTCCCGACCGCAGCAAACTGATGGCGGCCAACCATTCGCTCGAGGAGATCCGCAAATATCTCAGCGCGGATTCCCTCTACTACCTTTCCCAGGAGGGGATGGTGAAAGCGACCGGCTTGCCGACAAGCGCGTTCTGCATGGCGTGCTATGACGGGCGCTATCCGGTGCCGTACGATCCCACCATTGACAAATACATCATCGAACGGCGCAACGGCCGCGTGGCGAGCCTGAGCGAAACCCTGGCCAAGGACCGGGCGCAGATCAAGCTGCTCTGAGAGCGGCTGGAGCGCGGACAGCCCTGTCCGAAAGCATGTCCGATGGTGGGGATATCCCCAAGAAGCAGAGAACATCCAACATCCAACAACCAACATCCAGTGAGGGAGACGCCATCGCTTCCATTGGATGTTCGATGTTGGATGTTGGTTGTTTTGCCCGGCGTCGCAATGGGGGACGAGGCCGTCCCCACCCCGTTTGTCACCTTCATGAATCAGCTCTGCGAGGCTCCCAAGTACTCCCCATCCAAGGCTTGCGCGCAGGGTGCTTGTTCGCTATTCAACCTCCATGGATTCCAGGGAAGCGCTGGTGGCGCTGAACATGGTCGAGCACGTGGGGCCGGTGCGGGTGCGGCAGTTGCTCGAACACTTTGGAGACGCCCCGGCCATTCTCAAAGCCTCCAAATCACAACTCCTCCAGGCCCGCGGCATCGGCGAGGAAACCGCCGACGCCATCGCCGGCTTGGAAAAAGCCATCGACCTGGCCGGCGAGATGAAACGCATCGCGGACTACGGCTGCCGCATTCTCACACAAGCCGATGCGGATTATCCCGAACTGCTGCGGCAAATCTACGATCCGCCGATCGTGCTCTACGTGAAGGGCAACCTGACCGCCAAAGACAAGAACGCCGTGGCGATGGTCGGCTCGCGGATGACCACGCACTACGGAATCGAAGTCGCCCGCAAACTGGCGTATCAACTCGCTTACCTGGGCGTCACCGTGGTCAGCGGCGGAGCGCGCGGAATCGACACCGCCTCGCACCAGGGCGCGCTCTCGGCGAAAGGCCGCACCGTCTGCGTGCTCGGCACCGGCATCAACATCGTCTTTCCCCCGGAAAACCGGGAACTCTTCGAACGCATCGCGGCCGCCGGCAGCGTGGTGACACAATATCCGTTCAATCGCAACGCCGACAAACAATCCTTCGCCATCCGCAACCGGATCGTGGCTGGCATGACGCTGGGCACCGTGGTCGTGGAGGCCAACCTCACGAGCGGCGCCCTCATCACAGCCCATTTTGCCGTCGATTACGGACGCCAGGTGTTCGCCGTGCCCG
>JBEKFT010000078.1:0-6384 GCA_050013175.1 Verrucomicrobiota bacterium | reverse complement strand
CCGGCGGCGGACGCGACGATGGCGAGAGTGCCGGCCGCCCAGCCGAGCGCGAGCTGCAAAAAGCCGCGGCGCGAAATCCCGTTTGGGTCGTTGGAGGCGGAAGGGTTCATATCATGCGGGCACCAGTTCGACCCGCTCCATCGTGATCGCGCCGGTCGGGCAGCGCGCGGCGCACAGTCCGCAGCGGATGCAGCGGGTCTCGTCTTTGATGATCGCGCCCTCTTCGCCGGGAGCGGGCACGCGGCCGTATCGGGCGAGAAACGCGGCCTGCAACTTATCGTTGCCGCGCAAATGGGCCACGTCCACCAGGCGCAAGCAGTACTCCGGGCAAACGTCCGCGCAGCCGCCGCAGAGAACGCACTCGTCGCCGTTGAACACCGGGCCGATGTGGCATTTCAGGCAGCGGTCCGCCTGCACCCGCCCGGCGGTCTCCGGATAGACTTTTTCCACTTCGGCGATTCCAATGCGGCGATCCATCGGCAGCGTCGGCGGAGCCTGCCGCGCGAACTTTTCATAATCCGGCTTCATCCGGTACTGTTGCGTGTTGAAAACAGTCACGCGGGCCTGCCGGGGTTCGGCCGGCTCTTTGCCGGTGAGAAATTTCGCGATCGAGCCGGCCGCGCGTTTGCCTTCGGCAACGGCCGTGATGATGATCCGCGGGCCAAACGCCACGTCGCCGCCGGCGAAAACATCGGGCCGTGACGTGGCCATCGTCGCCGGATCGGTTTGCAGCGTCCCGCGGGGCGTGAGCTTCAGATTGTCCTCGGGCTTGATCCACGCAAGATCGGCGGACTGGCCGATGGCCAGAACAACCGTGTCGCACTCCACCGTTTCCTCGCTGCCTTCGATGAACTGCGGATTGAACCGGCGGTTCTCATCAAACACCCGGCTGGCCTTGATGAGTTCAATGCCGGTGACTTTGCCGTCGCGACCCAGAATCCGTTTCGGGCCGAAGCGGGTGTGGAGTTTGATGCCTTCGTTTTCCGCCTCCTCGATTTCCTCGCGCGCCGCCGGAATTTCGCTCACATTCTCCAGGCAGAACATGTGGACTTCCGGAACGCCTTTGCGGATGGCTTCGCGCGCCACGTCCAGCGCGAGACGGACTTCGTCCGGCGCTTCGGCGTCTTTCGCGGTCAATTCCTCCAGCGCGGCGGCGGCCTGATGCAGCGCGACGCGCAGCTCGGCTTCGCTCATGGCGGCGGATTTTTCCGCCTGCCGCACCACCGAGCGCGCCACGTCAAAGGCGACGTTGCCTCCGCCGATGACGACGACTTTGCGGCCCAGCGTAACGCGGAAACCAAGATTGACGTTCAGCAGAAACTCGATCGCGCGCAGCACGCCGTCATTTTGCACGCCTTCGATGGAAAGCTCGCGGCTCCTGTGCGCGCCGATGCCGAGGAACACGGCTTCAAAGCCCTGTTGCTTCAGATCAGCAAACGCGAAGTCCTTGCCGAGTTTCGAATTAAGGCGGATTTCCACGCCGAGCGATTCGATCGCTTCGATTTCCGCCCGGATGATTTCGCGCGGCAGTCGGTATTCGGGCACGCCGAGTACCAGCATTCCGCCGGCGACGTTGTGCGCCTCGAAAACGGTTGGCGCGAAACCCATCAACGCCAGCTCGTGCGCGCAGGACAATCCAGCCGGACCGGCGCCGATGACCGCGACTTTGCGATTGCCGCCGATCCGCTCGCGGCGAGGATCGCGAAGTTGAGGATAAACCCGGTTGAGGTCGAAGCCGTCGGACTCGACGCCGTATTGTTCGCAGACGAAACGCTTCAGGGCGCGGATGGAAACGGCGGCGTCCAGCGCGCTGCGGCGGCACTTCGTCTCACACGGCGCCGCGCAAACCCTGCCGCAGATCGAGGCGAACGGATTGGGAGTGCGCGCGATAATGTAGGCGTCTTCGTACCGGCCTTCGGAAATCGCCTGCACGTAACCGCCGGCATCCGTGCGCACCGGGCATCCCTCGCGGCAAAGCACCTGCCGGGAGAAATAATTCACATCCGGCAGTTCGACTGAATAGGTGGGTGGCATCACGCCCTGTTATCGTTCCGCAACGACCTATTTGTCGTATTTGTCGTGGACTTCCTTGATCTTGGCCTCGGCGTCCTTTTTCTCGTCGGGCGTGGCCTTGGCGAGTTTTTCGTCGAGCATCGCCTTTTTGCGGGTGCTGGAGTCATAGACGAGGAACTCGTAAATGCTCTTGCCGTCGGCGTTGCTGATGCCGGAGCCGGGCTTGTGCATCATGCGTTTGATGTAGCGCGACCATTCGTCGGGCATGGCGTAGTCGGAGTTGATCGGCCGGCTCAGCTTGTGGCATTGCGCGCATTTGGTGGAAAACACATCGTAGTCCTCCTTGATGCCATCGGGATATTTCGAGACATCGATCCTGGCCGGCCCTTTCTCAAATCGCTCGACCCGGGCCTTGGTTTCGGGGTCGAGTTGATCGTCCGCGCGCGCCACACCCGCACCGTTGAGAACGAGCGCGGTCGCGCCGAGGAGGAACACGGAAATGTTTGCGCTGATTTTCATGGGTGAATTTCCTTTCGGTCAGAATCCGTATGAGAGTTGAAACACAAAACCGTTGTGCGCGTCGTTGCCATGGAGCCATTCGTAATCCCCCTCGAACAACAGCGTGTTTGAAATGTAATAAACATACCCGAGCGTGTTGCGATCGGTCTTGGTCCCGAGGCCATCGCTCAGCGTATCGTAACGACCCACCAGCTCGACGTCGTTGATAACGGGCAGATCCAGGTCCAATCCGGCGAATTTGTAGGCTGCCTGCAGCCACCAGCCGCGCGGGTGATAGGTGCCGACGTCGTCGGTCCCGACCCAGGTATTGATGTATTCACCCTTCACTTCAAAGTACGGGCTGACGTGCAGCGCCGCATCGAGGACCGCGGCGGACCAGAGATGGCTTCCGGCATCGTCCCATTCGCCGCTTTGACCGGACAGCCCCAGTTCCAGGTCGTAGTGCGGTTTCCATGGCATAAACCAGCCGATGCGCCCGCCGCCGCTGGGATGCACGTGCCAGTTCGGCGTATCGCCGACGTTGCCGCCGAGGTCGAGATTGGTTGAGGTCCCGGAGCCGTCGATCGAGCTCGGCCCGTTGGCGCCGTAGATCGAGTACGTGAGCATCTGGCCGGACTCACAGATGGGAATCGCCCCGCGCAACTGCACGCCCGCGCCGCTGTCGGGCAAAACGCCGCGCACCATCGGATCATCTGGAATCTTGTTGAGCCACCCTGCGCCCCGTTCGGAATAGGTGCCCAGAGGCAGCAGCATATAGCCTCCCTCGACGGTGATGTAGTCGTTCAGCAGGTAATCCAACTGGGCGAAACTTAAACTGACCGAGGTCGAGCTGCCCCCGGAACCGCCCGGGCCATGCGAGCCGTTTTGCAGCATGATGTCGAAGCCGGCTTCGAACAGCGTGTTGTCTCCACCGCGAAAGAGGAAAATGGGCGCGAAATCCGCGAGCGTGAAGGCGCTGGACGAACCGGTCGCCTTGCCGAACTGAACTTCAGCGTCGCCAACCATCGTGAAATTGTGAGTCGCGGCAGGACCGGCGAACGCGGCCGGCGAGGCGGGCTGGACTTGCGCGGCGGCCTCGGCTTTTTGCACGGCGTTGGTGGCAATGGAATGAGTTTCGTTCAACTGCTGCTCCAGCTCGTGGATCCGGTTCTGATCCTGTTCGTGGACTTTCTGGTCCTGGTCGTGAGTCGTTTCAAGCTGGTCGATCCGCTGATCCTGTTTCTTCAGGGCCTGGCCCTGCTGGGTGACGAGATCTTTCAACTGGTTGAATTGCTCGTCGCTGATCTCGGCAGACGCACGCGGGGCAAGAGCCACGCCCATCGCGAAACTGGCGGCCAGCACACCAACGATTTGAGGTCGGGTTTTCATGTTCGGTTTCGTGGGGTGTCAGTTGCCGCTGTCTTCCTGCAGATATTTCAGGATTTCCCTGGCCTGCTTCGCCGGCAGGTTCGCGCGGACGCGCATGTGAGTCATGAGCGTCTTCCACTGGGCGGAGGTGAATTCGGTGGGATAACGCTCCGCATGGCAGCGATTGCAGTTGATGGCATACAGCTCCGCACCCGTGAGTTTCTTGACCTCCTTCTTTTGCGGCTTCTTGTCCGCTGCTTTGGTGTCGGCTCCGATGACCAGCGCGCCGGACACGGCATAAATGACCGTCACGATCACTGCGACGCCGATGCCGGCCCGCAGCCGCAACTTGAATGAATGAAGACGCTTCATGGTTGTCCTGGTGTAAGGATTGTCGTCAGCAAGTACATTTTGCTCTGCCGCATTGGCAGGGTTCATTTGTTAAACCGGGAGGGCGAACACGGCTACTTGCCGTTTGGCATTTGATTATTGCCTATTGGCCTGGTGGCGGAGAAGGCCGCCGTTTCGCGCCAGGAAATGCGAAGGGCAATCAGAACGGCAATTGCGAGCGAAGTGTCTCGCGATACTCGGTCGGGGGCATTCCCACAATGCGTTTGAAGACGCTGTTGAATTGTGGAATGGAACCAAAGCCTGCGGAATAGACAATCTCGGTAATCCGCAGCGACGGATCCACCAGCAGTGTCTTGGCCCTTTCGATGCGAACGCGCGAAACATATTCCGTCAGCGTCATGCCGGTGACCTTTTTGAACAGTTTGCAGAAATAGAACCGGCTCACGTTCACGTGCCGGACCACCTGCGCCAGCGTGATCGGCTCCTCGACGTGCGTTTGAACGAACTGCTTGGCATTGGCCACGGCCTCCGGTTCTTCACTCGTGTTGGCCAAAGCGTGGCGGCCCGCGTAATCGGCAAGATACTGCGCGAACACGTTCAGGAGCTGAATGATCGCCTCGAACCGTTCCGCATTGACGACCGGCGTTTCGAAATAAGCCTTGCGGGCCTTTTTCTCCCACTCGCCGCTCTGGCCGAGCATGGCGGCGACCATTTTGAAATCGCGCTCCGTCGGCTCGCGGCGGAGCACCTGCCCGCTCATCAGCGTTGCGACATGCCGGCCCCCGATCACCACCGGCACCGCGATGTCGGTGAGGCCGGTAAAACAATTGATTTGCTGGGTCGTCAGTTTTTTTCCGGCGATTCTTTGCACTCGAATTTGCGTTTTCAGGCACGCATCGCATCCCAAAGGCGTGCGCGCCACCAGGCTGCAAAAAGCGTTTTCACAGTCTCCGAGATTCAGCCGCTGCCTGGGTTCGCCTGGAGGAACGACTTTGAGCAACACGCCTGTTGCTTTCCGGAACGCCGCCTCGTAAAACTGAATCACGGGCAGGCGCGCCAGATTCTCAAAATCCAATGGCTTCATGATTCGACGGTAACAGATGCCACAGTCAGAACAAGCCCGGACCCTCCGCAAATTACGATTTCACAAGTTGGCGGGAATTCGTGTAATCCGTGTCGAACCCCTGCTTTGTGTGTTTTGTGTTCTTCGCGGCAAATTATGGCGGCAGCCGCCGCACGGCGCCGGCTCGGATTCAATAATAATGGACTGGCTCCGGCGGCGGCGCCGGCGGCATTGACGCCACCACCCCTTCGGCGCACACTCACTTCCAGCATGCCATCCGGGTTTGATGCAGCCTTCACAAAGGTCAAAGAGCTTATGGCGGATTCTCGGGCCAACGAGAAATTCTACTTTTTCCCGCCGCGTCAACCGCCCAGGTTGAACCGAAAACGTGTCATTGGCATGGGGGCGCATGAACTTTGAAAAAGCCAGTCCCGGTTTGATTCCGGCGCATGGCGGCTACCGGCACTTGATAAGTTTTCAGGTGGCGCAACTGGTGTATGATGTGACGGTGCGGTTTTGCGACCGCTATGTGAACGAGCGAAGCCGCACGCACGACCAGATGGTGCAGGCGGCGCGTTCGGGCGTGCAGAACATCGCGGAGGGGAGCCAGGCTTCGGGCACTTCCAAGAAAACCGAACTCAAGCTCACGAACGTGGCGCGGGCCAGCCTGGAGGAGTTGCGGCTGGATTATGAGGATTTTTTGCGGCAGCGCGCCCTGGAGCAGTGGTCGCGCGAGGACGCGCGCCGGGCGGAACTCATAGCGCGGCGGCCGGCCACGGCTGACGCGGTTGCCGCGTGGGCGCGGAATGTGCGCGATGGACAACATGGACAGATTGGACCGCGTGGACAGGGTAAGACAGAGCAAAAGTCCATCCAGTCCACAGCGTCCACCAGGTCCACATTCGCGGAGATCTCGGCCAATGGAGCGCTGGCGCTGATCGCGGTAGCGTGCAGCCTGCTGGACCGGCAGATCTCCAGCCTTGAAAGGGCGTTTGTGGAGGAAGGCGGCTTCACGGAGCGGCTTTACCGGGTACGCAGCGAGCGGCGAAGGTGAGAAAAAGCGGCAGGCAACAGCCGCAGACAAACTCGCC
>JBEKFT010000077.1:0-6388 GCA_050013175.1 Verrucomicrobiota bacterium | reverse complement strand
GAACTCCAGGAATTTGCAGGTATAGGCGACGCTGAGGACGAACAACACCGCCTGGCAGGCAATGATCAAACGGCGATGACGACAGACTGCGCGCGCCAGCAAGGTCAGCGCGCGGCCCAATAAAGAATCGTCTGTCAACCGTTTCATTTCAGCAGGTGAGAGGGCAGGTCGGGCCGCCGATCCACGCGGACGCGGGGGAACGGACGCATTTCAACGCGGCGCGCGCGGGAATTCGCGGGAATTCGCCACGGTCTGCCCCACCGCGTTCCTCCGGGGTCAGGGTGCATCCCGGGTCGGAATCTCGTGGCTGTCGGGTTGCATGCCGGCGCGTCCTGTCCATCGGCGAACTCTGTCACTCCGGAAACTCCGCATTCGAATAAACTTCTTTCACGTCGTCATCCTCTTCCAACGCGTCGATGAGCTTGATCACCGCGGCCACAGCCGGGTCGCCGGTGAGCGGCACCGTGACGGTCGGCAGGGACGTCACCTCGGCAACCGCCGGCTTGATCCCGCGGGCTTCAATCTGCTTGTGCACCGCCTCAAAATTCGATGGCTCGGTCAGGATCTCATACCCGTTCGCGTCCGCCTTGAAATCCTCCGCGCCGGCCTCCAGCGCCACTTCCATCAACCGGTCCTCGTCCGCCCCCTCGCGGGGAATGATGATCTGCCCTTTGCGATGAAACAACCGGCTGACCGAACCCGGAGTGGCGATGCTGCCGCCGCTCTTGGTGACGATGCTGCGGACTTTCGATGCGGTCCGGTTCCGGTTGTCCGTGCTTAATTCCACCAGCAGGGCGACGCCGTGCGGCCCGTAAATCTCGTAGGTCAAATCCTCGTATTGGACAGTCTCGCCGCCGCCGGTGCCCTTCTTGATCGCGCGCTCGATGTTGTCGTTGGGCATGTTCGCCGAGCGGCATTTGAGCAGCACCATGCGAAGCCGGGGATTCATGCCCGGATCGCCGCCCGCAAGCCTGGCGGCGATGGCGATTTCCTTGCTTAGCTTGGCAAAGATCCGGGCGCGCTTGGCGTCAATGGCGCCTTTGAAATGCTTTACCTTCGCCCATTTGCTGTGTCCCGACATGTTTTCCAATCGTTAAAAACATTAAACAGTTGAACCGTTAAACCGGATGGGATCGTGCGCCCAATATATCATTTAACGTTTTAACGTTTCGACGATTCAACGAACCTGTTCCACAAACACGGCCGTGCCATAGCACAATACCTCGGTGATGCCCGCCGCGATCTCGGTGGCGTCGTAGCGCACGCCGATGACGGCATTGGCGCCCAGGCGGCCGGCGTGTTCGAGCATCAGATTGAATGCGTCTTCCCGGGTCCGCTCGCAGAGATCGGTGTAGAGCGAAATGTTCCCTCCGAACAGCGCCTGGATGCTCGCGCCGACATTGCCGATGACCGATCGCGAGCGGACGATGATCCCGCGAACCACACCGAATGATTTGACGATGCGATAGCCCTGTAATTCAAATGTTGTCGTCGTCAGAGGATGTGTCTGGCTCATAAGCAGACGGTATTAAACACAAGCCGCGGGGTCGGAAGAAGCTTATTTTTGAGGCCGCCGGAACGCCGGATTCATCCGGCAGCAACACGCGTGACCTGCTCAACTGCCGGATGAATCCGGCGTTCCATCCCGGTGTGGCATCCTGCCTTCGTGGCGGTGACAAGGGCGTGTTGTCCAAAACGAACCTAGACAAACAGGCAAAATCTTCCGTAAGATTTGCTGAAAAAGTTTTTGCATTTTCTGAAGATTCTGTTAGATACATCCGAGCCGGTTATCGGAACCGGCAGGAAGTTAATATCGATTAAACGATTTCCGCGTGGGCGCGTCGGTTCCTCACGACCTAAATTGCGCAGAAAGATCGTGTGGGAATGAATGTGCCTATTTTTTTTGCCGCCGTCGGATCCAGATCCGGCGAGTACGAGATGGTTTATATATGGGAGCAGGCCACCCCGGAAGGCAAAGCCATTATCGGTTGCCTCGTCGTCTTCTCCATCGTCGCCTGGTCGGTCATGATCTCCAAGGCGATCCAGATGCGCCGCGCCAAGAGGCTCAATCACTTCTTCACCACGGAGTTCCGCACCCAAAAGCCGGTGCTGGACGTTTTTGACCGGCGCATCCAGGCGGAAGGGTGCCCGATGTTCATGGTATATCAGGCCGGCAGCATCGAGTTGGACGCGCGGCTCAGAGTTCCGGGCGACGGCGGGCGCAAGCGCTTCGTTTCGCTCAAAGGGATGGAGCACGTGAAGCGGACCCTTGAAAACTGCGTCGCGCAGGAATCGTTGAAATTGGAATCCGGGCTGATCCTTCTGGCGATTGCGGTGAGTGGGGCTCCGTTCCTGGGGCTGCTGGGCACGGTGTGGGGCGTGATGAGCACGTTCGGCCATATCGCCCAGCAAGGCAGCGCCACGATGGCCGCCATGGCGCCCGGCGTATCCGCAGCGCTCATCACCACGGTCGCGGGATTGCTCGTCGCGATCCCGTCCATGTTTGGTTACAACTGGCTCGTGCACAACCTGCGCATCCTGACGGTCGATCTGGACAATTTCGCGCAGGAACTCGTGTCCAAGATGGAGACGGAGTATTTGGAAGAGTAGGCAAGTTGAAAGTTACAGGTTGCAGGTCCGGTGGAGCGCGTTTGGCGCAAACATGTTGACAGGGATTATCAACAATCATTGAGAAACGGCAAATATGGCAACAGCGCAACAATTCGAGGATCCGGGGAAATGGGGAGCGCGACCGTCCCGGTTGCTCCCGTCGGCGTCTCGCCGACGGATCTTCGGGGATGCATGCCGGACCAGACGGTTCTCGCGACTCGCGGCAGAATGTTTTCGGCCAGAGGCCGAAAACCGCAGCCGAGACGGCCGCGCTCCCCAAACTGTCTGCATCGTTCCGGCCAGGACCTGCACCCGGAAGCTTTCAACCTGCAACTAACTGATGCGCCGCTTCTCACAACGCAACTCGCTGGTGACGCTGAGCGACATCAACATCACGCCGCTGCTGGACCTGGCGTTCGTGTTGCTGATCATCTTCGTCATCACGACGCCGCTGCTGGAGCAGAGCATCAACCTCAAACTGCCGGCCGGCGGCAGGCCGGACAAACCCATCGAGAAACGTGACATCCGCACGGTCGAGATCAGCCCGCAGGGCGTTTATATGATCGACCGGCGCCGCGTCTCGATCCCCCAGATGGAACGCGAACTGGTCGCCGATTTCCGGTCCAACCCCAATCTCGTGATTTACATCCGCGCCGATGAAAACGGGCGGAACAAGGATTTGTACGCGGTGGTGGACCTCTGCCAGAGAAACGGAATCACCCGGTTCTCGTTGCGCACCGAACCGCCCAATCAGCGATGAATCGGCTCGAGAAAAAATGCGTACTCGCCGCGGCGGGCTTTCACCTGCTGCTGCTCCTCGTTTTGCTCGTCGGCCCTGCGTTTTTGTCGTCGCGCGACCAGCCGGACAACCTGCCCGTGATTGATTTCATCCCGTTCAAGACCGTCGATGCGATGGTCAGCGGCGGGGGTAATCCGAACGCGAAACCGCCGGCCCCGGCTCCGCTCCCGCAACCGGCGGCGCCCGCGGCTCCACCGGCGCCCAAGGCTGTCCCGCCACCGGAGGTCACCAAACTCGAGCCTGCTCGCAAAGAGACAGTGAAGGAAACGCCAAAAGAAACCAAAGTCGATCCCGATGCGCTCGAGCCTGCCAAGGATCGCAAGCGCAAAGTCGATATCAGCACCACGCTCGTCAAACGCAGGCCGTACGAGTTCTCGGAATCCAAGGCGCGCGCGGACGCTCAGGCCAGGGAAAGGGCGGCCGAGGCGAGGCGGCAAACGACGGCGGCGATCAGTCAGGCGGTGCGGGGAATCCAGAGCGGCCTGTCCAGCGGCACCACGATCGAACTGAAGGGGCCGGGCGGCGGCGGCGTTCCCTATGCAAATTGGAAGCAGGCGGTCAAAAGCGTTTATGACGCGGCCTGGATCCTGCCGGCCGGCATCACGGCCGATTCCGCGACCACGGCGGTGACGGTGACGATTGCCCGGGACGGCACCGTGATTTCCGCCCGCATCGTCGATCGCTCCGGCAGCGCGGTCGTGGATCAGTCGGTTCAGGCCGCCCTGGACCGGGTGAAATATGCCGCACCGCTCCCGGACGATGCCAAGGAAGATCAACGCACCATCACCATCTATTTCGACGTCAAAGCAAAATTACTCGGATGAAAAAATACCATTGTTTCAATCGGCTTTTTATCGCTGCAGTCCTGCTCGGACTCACCCCCCTCGTTCAAGCTCAGAACGATGATGCTATCCGGCTGAGCCGCAATACCGAGCCCGGCAACACGCCGCCGATCTGGGTGTCCATGAGCGGATTCACGGGCGAAGCGGCCGCGGTGCTGCAATTCGACCTGTACGTTCAAGGGTTCGGGTTTACCAATGCGAATGGCGCCCAATACCTGATCAGCGGCAGCAACAACGGCAACCTCGAGGGCCGGGTAATGGATCACTTCAACAAGAACGCGCTGGTCTCGAAAGCCTACTCCGGCGCGACGCTGCGGCGGCAGGCCCATGCGTTCGCCGACGACTTCGTCCAGGCGCTGGGACGAAAAGGCATCGGACAGACGAAAATCGCCTTCGTCGTCGAGGGCGGCTACGGGAAGAGCGAAGTGTACGTGGCGGATTTCGACGGCCACGGCGCGCAACCCGTGACGCGGGACAACTCGCTGGCGGCCGCGCCGTGCTGGGTCCCGGGCCGGTTCGCCGTTTACTATAATTCCTACAAGCTCGGCAACCCCGCCATCTTCTCCCACGACCTCTCGAACGGCGCGCGCCGGACGGTGGCGTGGTACGGCGGCTCGAGCATCAGCCCGGCCGTCTCGCCCAATGGCCGCAAAGTGGCCATGATCCTCAGCAAGGACGGTTGGACGGATTTGTACGTCGCCGACGCGGACGGCGGCAACGTCAGGCGCCTGACAAAATCGCCGGAGGACGAATCCTCGCCCTGCTGGTCGCCCGATGGTGAATCGATTTGTTTCGCAACGAAAATCAAGGAACGAAGATCGCTCTGCCGGATATCCGCGTCGGGCGGATCGGCTCAGCGCATTCCCACCACGGGAGTCCTGAATCCCACCGAACCGGACTGGTCGCCGGACGGCCAATGGATCGCGTTCACCGCGCAGATGGGCGGGTTCGAAATCTGCGTGGTGAAGGCGGAGGGCGGAGCGGTGACCGAACTGGTGGCGGGCGAGGATCCGTCCTGGGCGCCGAATTCCCGGACGCTGGTGTTTTCGCGGCGCACCGGAGGCGGGCACCTGTCTGTGCTTGACGTTCCCACGAAACAAGTCAAGGATGTCGCCCGAGTTTCGTCGGGT
Organism: Verrucomicrobiota bacterium; assembly: GCA_050013175.1. Classification (GTDB taxonomy): domain Bacteria; phylum Verrucomicrobiota; class Verrucomicrobiia; order Limisphaerales; family BOG-1460; genus BOG-1460. The sequence goes on along the minus strand of JBEKFT010000077.1, from coordinate 1,007 downwards.
GTGAACTCGGAACCCAGTTGGGCTCGATAGGCCCTTTTCTCGAAAGACGACAAAATGAAACTGACGAAGTTTGGAAATTTATTGGCGATCGGATTGGCGATCGGCGTTGCCGGCGTCGGATGCAAACACAGGCCCGTGGCCGTCACGCCGATCCCGGGCGCAAGAACGGGCGAGGTCGGCGAAGCCGGCCCGGGCAATGCCCTCGGCAACGGAACGGGCAACACCGACCAGGGCGCGTCGAGCGGCATCGCCGCGAATGCGCCCGGCTCACACGCCGGCTGGCCGGAAGACGCCGAGACGCTCAAAGCCGACTCGGTGCATTTCGATTATGACAGCTCGGTGGTGAAGAGCACCGAAAAACCCAAGATCGAGGCCGTCGCCGATTATCTGAAGGCCAATCCGGCCGTTGCGGCGAGGGTGGAAGGCAACTGCGACGAACGCGGAACGGCGGAATATAATCGCGCGCTTGGCGAACGCCGCGCCCTGGCCGCCCGCGAAGAACTCGTCGGCCTCGGCGTCGATGCCTCCCGCGTTGACACCATCAGTTATGGCAAGGACCGTCCGGTGGACACCGGCCATAACGAGGATGCCCACGCAAGGAATCGCCGCGACGATTTCGTCCTCCTGACACCGCCCAAGTAAGAACACAGAACCAGCCAACCCGCTGCGGCTCACAGAACCGCGTTCCGAATCCTTGGGAAACACGCCCTCCGGATGCGCCTCTCGGTTTTGGGGCCTGTTTTGCCACTTTACTATTAGTGGCGGCGGGGTTAGTTTCCAAGTATAGGTAATCATTATGAATGCTTGTCTGGCAGTGTTGGGATTGAGCGGAGGCGAACTGGTCCTGGTGCTGGTCGTCATCCTGGTTTTATTTGGCGCCAAGCGAATACCGGAATTTGCCAAGGGCTTGGGCAAGGGAATCAACGAGTTCAAGAAAGCCTCGCGCGAAGTCACCGATGAAATCGAGCGGTCCGTGGATGAACCTGCACCGCCGCCTTCAGCCCCGA
>JBEKFT010000076.1:0-6398 GCA_050013175.1 Verrucomicrobiota bacterium | reverse complement strand
CTGGCTGCCGTTGCTCAACTTGATGATGTAATGCTGCGCGCAACCGCACAACAGCATCAAGCCGATCACCGGAGCCAGCTTGCTCCCCGCAAAACCTTTTCGATTGCCATGCATCATTTTCAAATCATTCGGCCCGGACATTCCGTACGCCGGATCCTCACAGCCGCCGAGCCCCGGTCGGCAAACGAAGCGTCGCCGCTGGGACAACGACCCACAAATCTCACAACCCAACGGAAACCGCAAGACTTGTGTCAGGCGGGGTCGAAAGAGACGGGTTAAACCGGCTGCAGTGGACACCCCGGGAAGCTGTCGCGGGTGTGAAACAGCTTGGCGTGCTGCGGCTGGTCTTCGACACAGCCGCGGTCCGGTATGCGTGTTGCCCCGCCCTTCCAATCGCACACGGCCAATTCATGAAGGTGGCAATATCGGGGTGGCGACGGCTCGTCGCCAGGATTCGTGGAGGTTGCATCCACACCTCACCGGAAACGGCCTCGTCCCCGCGATCCCTTGAGTTCCTGCAACCTCAGTGGGGACGAGGCCGTCCCCACGCCTTCATGAATTGGCGCCGCCAATCGCACCCGGAGTTGGATCGACCATTGACGAATCCCGTCCTGGCCCGGATATTCCATCAATTGCGCAGATTTTATGAAACGACACACTGCAACCAAAACTCTCATCACCACCTGCGGCCTCGCGTTGCTCTCGACGTTCGCGGCTCGCGCGCAGGTAACCCCGTTCTACCTCAAAGCCGACGCCGGAGGCGCCTGGACGCCGGACACCCAGTTGAAGGAGTTCTTCGGGGAGAATACAACCGGCGTCAAAGTGGCCTTTGATCCCGGCTACCGTTTCGGGCTTGTCGCGGGCTACCAGGTGACGGATTGGTTTGCGACTGAGTTCGAAACCGGGGTGACAGCCAACCGGATTCGTTCCATTACCGACGCATCTGTTGACGATGCCATTCTCTCGAACGTGCCATTCCTGCTCAACGTCCGGCTGCAATGCCCGGCCCTGGTCCGTTTCTGGCCCTGTCCCTATATCGGCGGCGGGTTGGGCGGATCCGCGGCGGTGATCGATGCGGACCACATTGATTTTGGGCTCACTCGCATGCACGGTTCGCAATCCGACGCGGTGTTCGCCTATCAGGCGTTCGGCGGATTGCGCTGCAACCTGAACGACCATTTGGGAATCAGCCTGGAGTACCATTACTTCGCCACGTCAGATCCCGAGTGGAAAGCGGATTCCACCACGTTCACCGGCAGCGACCGCATGCGCTTTGGCGGCACTGAAACTCACTCCGTGAGCCTCGCGATCGAGTTCAGGTTCTAAGGTCCGCGCTCCGGTCAACCTATACCACGATCCGGCCCTCTGGCTCCTCGACAAACCTCGGGCATCCCGCCTACATTGATCAGGATGTCCTTGCTGAATCAACCGATGGTTGTCGCCGGGCGGATTTTCCGGTCGCGACTGATCCTGGGCACCGGAAAATTCTCGTCTCCGGAAGCCATGCGCGACGCTCTGGACGCCAGCGGGGCGGAGATCGTCACGGTCGCCTTGCGCCGCGCGGATTTGAGCGGAAGGAAAGACCCATTCGCCAACATTTTGGAATTCATCGATCCCAAGAGATATTTGCTGCTGCCGAACACCAGTGGCGCGATGAATGCCGAGGAGGCCGTCCGCCTGGCCCGTCTCGCCGCCGCCGCCGGCCTCCCGAAATGGGTGAAGCTCGAAATCCATCCGGACCCGCGCTATCTGCTGCCCGACCCGGTCGAGACGCTGAAGGCGTCCGAGATCCTGGTCAAAGAAGGCTTTACCGTATTGCCGTATATCAACGCCGACCCGGTCCTGGCCAAGCGATTGCAGGACGCCGGCGTGTCCACGGTCATGCCGCTGGGCTCTCCGATCGGATCGAATCGTGGCATCCAGACGCGCGACCAGATCCGCATCATCATCGAGCAGGCGACGGTTCCCGTTGTGGTGGATGCCGGCCTCGGGGTCCCGAGCCACGCGGCCGAAGCCATGGAAATGGGCGCGGACGCCGTCCTCGTGAATACCGCCATCGCGGTCTCTGCCGATCCGAACCGCATGGCAGTCGCTTTCAAAATGGCCGTCGAAGCCGGGCGCGCCGCATTTGAAGCCGGATTGGCATCGCAACAGGCGACCGCCAGCGCGACCAGTCCGCTGACAGCTTTTCTGGAGTGATTCGGCCATGAAACAACACAGATTATCCTCGGTCCGCGCGCGCCACATCCTGAACGCCACTCGCAAAACACGGGTGCTGGTTGTAGGCGACGTCATGCTGGATCGGTTCATCTGGGGCACCGTTGCGCGGATTTCGCCCGAAGCCCCGGTGCCGGTCCTGGATTTCACCCAGGAAAGCTCCATGCCGGGCGGTGCGGCAAACGTGGCGCGCAATCTGACCGCGCTGTGCGTCAATACGGAACTGTTCGGCGCCGTGGGCCGCGATCCCGCGGCGGTGGAACTCAAGCGCCTCTTGAAGGCGCAAAATGTCGCGTGCGACGGTTTGCTCGCCCAGTCGAACCGCGCCACCAGCGTGAAGACCCGGATTGTCGCACACAAGCAGCAGATGGTGCGCATCGACCGCGAAACGCGCGACGGCCTGGACGGGCGATCGTTGAAGCGCCTGCTGGCGGCTGTGCAGTCCGCGCTCACCCGGGCGGACGCGGTGATTGTCTGTGACTACGGCAAAGGCGTGGTCACCCAACCTCTGCTGAATGCGCTGAAGCAACTTTGCCGCCCCCGGGGCATCTGGCTGAGCCTCGATCCCAAGCCGGTGCATCATCTGAACTTGTCCTCGCTTTCGCTCGTCACTCCCAATCGCAAGGAAACCTTCGAACTGGCCGATCTGCCGGACGACACGCGCCATGACAATCCGCTGGCGGATGCCAACCTGATGCTCGCGGCGGTCCGCCTGTTGAAGGAACTCCGCCCCGCGATTCTTTTGATCACTCTCGGCGAGCTCGGCATGCTGCTCTGCCAGCGCGGGCAAAAGCCGTTCCACATTCCAACGGTCGCACAGGAAGTTTTTGACGTCTCCGGCGCGGGCGACACCGTGATCGCCTGTTTTACCCTCGCCATCGCCGCCGGAGCATCCCCGGTCGAAGCCGCGATCCTTGCCAACCACGCCGCGGGCCTCGTCGTCGGCAAAATCGGCACCGCGACGGTTGGGCCGGAGGAATTGCTGGCGAGTTTGGAGTCGTAGCGGCGTTCGCCGCAACGCATCCCGCTTCGTTGGAGCAGGGTTTTACGAAATATCAGCCGCGCCCTCATCCGCGCGGCAACCGAAGGTTCAAATGAAGGCCAAAGTCACCGCTGAAGGAATCCGCGCCATGAAGGGCGGTGGGAAGAAAATCGCCGCCCTCACGGCGTATGATTTTCCCATGACGCGGCTGCTGGATGAGGCGGGAATACCCCTGTTGCTGGTGGGCGATTCGCTCGGCATGGTTGTGCTCGGCTATCCGGACACGACGCTCGTGACGATGGAGGAGATGGAACATCACGTGCGCGCCGCGGCCCGCGCCCATCCGCGCGCGCTGCTGGGGGCCGATCTGCCGTTTCAGAGTTGCGAGACGCCGGAGCGGGCGGCGGCCAACGCGCGGCGGTTGGTTCAGGCCGGTGCGGAATTCGTCAAGGCCGAGGGCGGACTCGCGATCCTCGAACAGGTTCGCGCCATCGTCGCCGGGGGAATACCCTTTTGCGGCCATCTCGGAATGCTGCCGCAGCGCGTGCGCGAGGAAGGCGGCTATCACGTGAAGGGACGGTCGGAACCGGAACATCAAGCCCTCCTCGCGGATGCGGACGCCCTGGCAACTGCAGGCGCGTTTGCCATCGTGCTGGAACTGGTCACCCCGCCGGTCGCCCGCGAGGTGACACGGCGGATTCCCATCCCGACCATCGGCATCGGCTCGGGACCGGACTGTGACGGCCAGATCCTGGTGACTCACGACCTGCTCGGAACCTTTCCATGGTTTACGCCAAAGTTTGTGAAGCCGGAACTCAACGCGGCGGAGCAGATGCGGGCCGCGGTGCATCGATGGAAATCCTCCGTCGAATCCCCCGGAGGCTGAAACTTTGCCCGGGCGTTGGGATTTTCACAAGAGCTTATGAAAGAATTCTCTCACATCGACGCCCGCGGAGCCGTCCGGATGGTGGACGTTTCGGCAAAGCCGGTCTCGCTCCGCGAAGCGGTGGCGCGCGGGGAAATACGGATGCAGAAGTCAACGCTGAGACGGATCCAGGGTCACCGGATTGCCAAAGGCAACGTGCTGGCCTCCGCGCGGCTGGCGGGCATCATGGCCGCAAAAAAGACCGGGGAATTGATCCCCCTCTGCCACCCGCTGCCCATCGCGGGTTGTGGGGTCGAATTCGTGATTCCCAAAACTCGCGATCGAATCCTGATCACGGCATCCGCCCGCATCGCCGCACAAACCGGGGTCGAAATGGAAGCGCTCACGGCCGTGGCCGTTGCGGCCCTGACCATTTACGACATGTGCAAGGCGGTGGACAGGGCGATGCGGATCACCGGGATTCGACTGGTCTCAAAATCCAAGGGGTAGCGTCACGGGTGGGCGCGCAGTGGACGCATGAAATCTTGCAGCCGCGAATGTGAAGGGGCGGACCTATCCCGTCGCGGCGTTCTCCGCCGTTTCACAACGGCGGCTACGGGGGCCCGGTTGATGGAAAGCCGAAGCCTTGATCTGCGCCGGTCCGGTCCGGTCCGGACGGTGGGAGCGCATCCGGGCTTTGCGGGGGTTCTTCCAGACAGGCGCGCACCAACTCGGCCAGTTTCTTCGGCTTGAACGGTTTCTGCAGGAATGTACCTCGGTTGAGCGTTGCCGGAACGGAGTCCATCGCGCTCATGCTGGTGCTGTAGCCGCTCATATACACGGTTTTCAGCAAAGGTTTCTTGGCCTGCATCCGCCTGGCCAGTTCCCAACCGGAGACGCCGTCGGGCATGACCACGTCCGTTATCAGCAGGTCGATTTCATTCAGCCGTTCGGACCATTCTTTGAGGGCTTCAGCGCCCGAGCCGGCCGTGCGAACCTGGTATCCGTAACGCTCCAACGACGTGCGGACCAGACTCCGCACCGAAGGCTCGTCTTCCACGATCAATATGGTCTCCCGGCCGCCGCGAACGGCGGTGGCCGGGACCGGCTGACCGGCAGGCGCGGCCGCCGAGGTGGCGACCGGGAGGAAGACGCGGAACTCGGTGCCCTTTCCGGGCTCGCTTTCCACTTCAATCCACCCTTCATGCTGCTTGACGATGCCATAGACCGTTGCGAGTCCCAACCCCGTGCCTTTGCCCACTTCTTTGGTGGTAAAAAATGGCTCGAACAGTCGCGGCAGGTGTTCCTTGGAAATCCCGGAGCCGGTATCGGTGACGCTCAGGCACAGGAAATGGCCCGTCCGCGCTTCCGGCCGCTTTTGCTGGTAGGTTTCATCCAGGATATGAACGCTTGTTCCCAAGGTCAATTGACCGCCCTTCGGCATGGCATCGCGCGCGTTCACCGCCAGATTCATGACCACCTGGTCGATCATGCTCCGGTCGGCGAAGGCGCAGGGAATGTTCGGGGTGCATTGCGCCTCCACCCTGATGTGTTCGCCCAGCGTGCGGGCGAGCAGCTTCTCGACCGTGCCGATCAGTTCGTTCAAATCGAGTTCCTGCGGCTGCATGATCTGCTTCCGGCTGAAGGCCAGCAGTTGGCGCGTCAGGTTGCCGGCCTTTTCCGCGGCGCCGTGGACCTGCCCCAACGATTCCACCACGGAACTCGAAAACTGTTCGGTGTTCAACAGCATCTCGATGTAGCCCTGGATCACCATCAGGAGGTTGTTGAAATCATGGGCGATACCCCCCGCCAGTTGGCCGACGGACTCCATCTTTTGCGCCTGCCTCAACTGCTCCTGCAGCAATCGTTGTTCGGTGATCTCCGTCCAGCAGCCGATGATTTCGGCCGGTTGACCCGCCGCGTCACGCAATAATTTGCGGTCATCGCGGACCCAGCGGGATTGTCCATCCTTTCGCCGGACGCGGTATTCCATGCTCGTGGATCCCCGGTTCAGCAAGGTCTTCATCGCCGCCGTGACGGCCGGGCGGTCCGCTTCTTCCACGCAACTCAACGCCGCCGGCTCCCGGTACCAGTCCTGCACGTCCCCTCCGATCAGGCCGGCGACGTTCTCACTCACCCACGACGGTACGATCTTGTCGTTTTCGAGCTTCAACGAGTAGAGAATGGCGGGACTCTTGGAGAGAAAATGGTTCAGCTTCTCCTGCGTGGCTCGCAGCGTCTGCACCGTCCGCTGATGTTCCCCAATCTCGGTTTGCAACTGCTCGTTCGCGTTCCGGAGCTCGCGCGTCCGATCGGCGACCACCTGTTCGAGAT
>JBEKFT010000075.1:0-6574 GCA_050013175.1 Verrucomicrobiota bacterium | reverse complement strand
CACGCGCGCAAATTCCTGCGCGATCCCGTCCGAAGCCGGATACGTCAGCATGGAGGAAGAGGGAGAGTTCGGCGCCGCGTCCAGTTGCTGTCCATCCGTCACCGTCAGCAGATCCGCGATCGACCGGGGATCCACCCCGTAATACTGGAGCTTCAGCGGCCCCATCTGGCTCGCCCGCAACGAGCCGCGTCCGTTGAACGCGACCGCGAAACAGTCGCCCGGATTCAATTCGCGAGTGGCATTTTCCTGCAGCCAGTACCCCGCGCCCTCCGCGACGCGTCCCATCCACCATCCGGGCCGGCCAGGGCACCACTCTCCGGAGGGCCTGAGGGTGAGTTCCCGCAGAGCCAGATTTCGCTCGACTGTCATTGAGTCGGCCAAGCCTGCTGAACGGCTGTGACAGGGAGATGTCGCCTGTGTCACAATCGCGAAACAACCAGGCCCGCCCCGTGCCGCTTTCCATGAACCGTCACCCGGGGTGGGGACGGCCTCGTCCCCGTGACGCGATTTCCGTCAACTCGTGGACAAGGCTGTCCACACCCCTTTCTGTCTTGCAGTTCAGGGTCCCAATGCGCGCCTGTTTTTTTGGGATTGGAGGCTTTCCATGAACCGAGCCTCCGTAGCCGCCGTTGTGAAACGGCGGAGATCGCCATTGCGGGACGGGTCCGCCAATTCACATTGGCGGCTACAAGGGTTCCTGCTCCTAATCCGCTCCCGATTTGGCATTGAGGGCTTCCCACAAAAAAAGAGCCGGTGCGGGAACCCACCGCACCGGCTCGCGTCAGAGAGAAACCAGGCCCACTGGCCTCAGGGAGTGATCGGGCCGCCGTCGGCAGGCCGTGTAACCTGCATTTCGCTCAGTCGAACGTCAACTTTTGGATAAACGTTTGCGATGTCGAGGTCAATGTACGTCGACAGGTTCGAGCGCAGCAGGTCCACGGAACTGCCGGGCGACACGGAAGTCCGCTCGAACAGATGTTCGTAGGACCAGTAGCTATACTGACCCTTGATCACGGGTGTATAGTCGTTCGTGCCTGTCACGCTTGTGGTTCCGGTGTTTAAAGTCCCCAGATAAGGCAGGGCGCCGTCATAGGTTATGTTGTTGCTCCCGTTGTTGACGACCATGCCATCGGCGATGCCGAGGTAACCAATCGCGGGACCGGCGTTGGCTTGATTGAGAGCGCCGCGAACGCCAGAACCACTCGAGTACCCGACGGAGGGAGACCAAACACCACTCCCATTCGGTGCGTAGGGCTGTTCCACGCCTCCCGGCGCGAAAAAGGAGTCGTACTCCGCAGTCAACCTTGTGCCGGAGTCAATACTACGCCCCGGAAGATAGCAGTTTGTGCTGCCGTCATTTGTGTTTCCCGTGAAATAGGACAGTGGTATGTAACCATTGGCAAAAAACGGTTGAATCTGCTGGTGAGTGATATTGGTCAATCGGGCGGGAGAGCTGATACTCTTGGTGAAGGCAAAGGGTTGGACAGCCACCAGCAAGTCGGCCAATGCCGGGGTTTGATAGCCCGTTGCGGCTTGATACACGTCCGAAAACGCCAGGTCCGCCTGGTGGTTCACCGTGGTGGCGTCACCGTTCGTCGGCGAGTTGTTATAGGTCACATTCAAGTTTTGTGCCAACGTTTGCACTCCGGCAATGGAGCCGCTCATGCTGGTGTAGATGGTGACCTGCTGGCTGCCAAAAACTCCGCTCATGAGTCCGCCGTAAGTCACTTGATTGGCCCCGGAGTTGTTGGCCGTGGGACCGCCTGGATTCTCGTTCTGCAGATTGGCGCCGTACAGGTTTGTAATTGCGCGGAACATGCTAGCCCGGAAGGCTGTCGAACCGGTGATGTAAATGTTCACTTGCGCCTGCACCGAGACGGCAGTGCAGAGCATTCCAAGTATGCCGAGTGTGGTTATCTTTTTCATGATTTTTTGTGTTTGAGGATTATTATTTAAAGTTTCGATGGATGTTGGTTGATGAGGTTGCGGTCGTGAATCAATGCGCTTGGATCGTGTAGAACATCATTTGACCGCTGGCACCCGTATCCTGGAGGCTCATGGGTGAACCCGTGCCGCTTGCCGGTGAACCGATCACGGACCAACTCGACCGCGGACTGACTGCCAGGCTGCTCGTGCCGAGAAGACTGTAGGTTGCTCCGACAACGGTGGGCGAGAAGGTGATGGTATTAACCGTCCCACTGCGCACGATGCTCGTGATGGTCGGCTGCGGGATGACCACTGCTGACGGACCGGACGTGTAGGTCAACACTCCGTTCGTCGAGAGTTCAAAATAACCCAGATGGAGGCCCGGGCCGCTGCCGGGGAACAGTTGATACAAGTCCGAGCGGACATCCTGGGCGGACGTCGCGAAACTTGCGCCGGTCTGTTGTTCCACATCGCCTTGGAACTTCTGCTTGAAATTGCCGAGCGGACCAATGTAGGCGCTGTAGGAGAAGAGAGGGTCTCCCGCAGGCAATATAATCCCCGTCAGCGTATTTCTCGGTGGTCCAGCAGGAAGGTCTGCACTGCCATAGATCGTGGCGTAGTCCCCTAAACCTTCAATCGCGGATACGACATCACCCTGGCTGAAATAGCTGGTCTGGGTCCATGGAGAGGTTTGAGTGCCGAAGGAAACGCGTGGATTGGTCACCCAGAGCGCGTGCAGCGGATAGTTGCTGGAGCCCGCTGAAAGTACGTTGGTGCTGACGTCGGCAAATGCCGACCAGGATATGTTGTTTAAACTCGAAAACGAATTCGTCAGCAGGCTTTGAGTCACGTTTGCGACGGTGATCGTCGTGCCGGTCGCCAGACTTGCATAGGTCGTGATGGAACCCCCGTCCACAACCAGCTCGTAGGCGGATGAACCCGCGGAACCAGGTGTCACCCTGAAGCCGATCAGCAGGTCACTATCATTGTATTGAAAAGTTTGTGCCGAACTGGCCACCGCTGACGCGGCCAGCAAGGCTAGCGCAATAGGAAATGTTTTTTGTATTTTCATAAATGGTTTTCTTCCGTTCGGCCAAGACAATAAACCAGGAGGGGGAAAGAATACTTCCACAAACCAGCCAGTTGTCCTCACTTTGACGACAAGCCCGAAAACGTGCGTAAATGCCAAAGACAGGGTGCCAAACACAGCCGGGGCTTCCTCCTCACCGCCATTCACCGGGCCCGAGTCACCTGATTGTAACAACCGCGGACGGCCAGCGCCAATTCATGAAGGAGGCCATATCGGGGTGGCGACGGCTCGTCGCCAGGCCCCCTGAAATTTTTGCAATCTCACTCGGGACGAGGCCGTCCCCACCCCCTCATGAGTCGGCCCTGGCGGACGAGCCGTTCCCCAAGATTTTTCGTGCCGTCCGCACGTCAGCAGTTAAGATGGGCCGTATGCCCGACGCCTACCGCCAACTTCTCGACGCCGCGATCGAACACTTGCAGGAACTCCAGGGCCAGGGCGCCCGCTCCGTCTCCGTCTCGCCTGAAACCCTGGCTGCGTTGGACGCGAAGCCCCGGCCCCGAAGGCCGCTTCCCCAAAAGGCCGCCGCGCCTCCCGCGCCTCTCCGGCCGCGACCGATCCCCGGACCGGCACCGGCAGCTCCCAAACCCGCGGAAGCCACGCCGGCGACCGCCCTGGATTTATCCCTCGGCCTGCCCGGCGAACGGGCGGCCGCCCCCGCCGCGCCGCTCGATCCGGAAGCCAAGGCCGCCGCGTTTGCCGACTTGAGCCGGCGCGCGTCGGCTTGCGTGAAATGCCCCCACCTCGCCTCCTCACGCAAGAACGTCGTCTTCGGCGTCGGCAGCATCCACGCCGAACTCCTGTTCGTCGGCGAGGCGCCGGGCGCGGACGAAGACGAGCAGGGCGAACCGTTCGTCGGAAAGGCGGGGCAGTTGCTCACCAAAATCATCCAGACGACGGGGCTCTCTCGCGAATCGGTTTACATCGCCAATATTTTGAAATGCCGGCCCGATACGCCCGGCCAGAGCGCGGGCAACCGGAAGCCGACGACCGGGGAGATGGCCACGTGCATTCCCTATCTGCACGAGCAGATCGATTTGATCCGGCCCAAAGCCATCGTCGCCCTGGGCGCAACCGCGGTCGAAGGGTTGCTCGGCAAAACCGTCGGGATCACCCGGCTGCGCGGGAACTGGCGGACCTACCGCGGCATTCCGCTGATGCCGACGTATCATCCGGCGTATCTGCTCCGCAACCAGGCCCTGAGCGAAAAGCGCAAGGTCTGGGAGGACATGCTGCAGGTGATGGAGAAGCTGGGAATGCCGATCAGTGCGAAGCAGCGGGGGTTCTTCACGAAGCCCTGACTCCGGGATTGCGCCGGCTCCCGTTTTGCTATAACCACCGCCCCATGTCGAAGTTCATCGCCGCCTGGTCTTTGGATCTTGCCGCGTGGTACGCCGGTGCGCTCAAAGCGATCGGCTACCCGGCGATCGTCCTGATGATGGCGATCGAAAGTTCCCTTTTCCCGTTGCCCAGTGAATTGGTCATCCCGCCCGCGGCTCACTGGTCCGAGACCGGCCAGATCCCCCTCAGCCTCACCGGAATCGTCATCGCCGGCACGCTCGGGTCCTGGCTCGGCGCCACCCTGATGTACTGGGCCGCGCGGCTGGCCGGCCGGCCTTTGTTCCTCAGGTATGGCCGCTGGATATTCGTTACGCCGGAAAAAGTCGAGGGAGCGGAGCGATGGGCGGCGCATTACGGCTCCATGGGCATTTTTATATCGCGACTCCTGCCGGTCGTCCGTCATCTGATCGGCATCCCCGCCGGCGTCGTCCGAATGGACTACAAATTATTTTCGCTCTTCACGATTCTCGGGTCCGGATTCTGGTGCGCCGTGCTCTGTTACGTCGGAGTCAAAATGGGCCAGGACAAAGACCTGATGAAGGGCGATCTGCACCGGATTTCACTCTGGCTCGGAGGCGCGATGCTGGTGTTGGGCGGACTTTATTATTTTTTCGTCCACCGGCACATGAAAGAAAAGGCGGAATGAAGAATGCAGAATGCCGAACCGCTGAATCCTTCAACATTCCGCATTTATGCGCGCACGTTGACGAGCGTTTTCACCGCGCGGTTTCCGGCGGCCATGGACTGAAACAGTTGCGGCAGCCGGCTTAACGGGCATTCCCCATCCACAAACTCAGCCGCCCGGATCACGCCCTTCTCGATGAACTCCAGCGCCCGACGGATCGTGCGCGGGGTGTGGTGGAAGCTCGCCAGCAGGGTCAGGTCCGAATAATGGATCACCGTCGTGTCGAGCGTCACCGTCGTGCCGGCCGGACAGCCGCCAAAAAAATTCACCGTGCCGCCTTTGCGCACCAGATGCACGCTCGCTTCCCATACCTCCGGCACACCCACCGCCTCGATGACCGCGTCGAAGTGCGCTTTCGACGCTTCACGGATCTTCGTCACGAGCGCGCGTCCGTCGCCGATGTCGATGACGCGGTCGGCGCCAAGTCGGCGCGCCGCTTCGAGCCGGGGCGCCCGGCGGCCGGCCACGGTCACTTCCCAACCCAGTTGTTTTGCCAGCGCGACGAACATGAGTCCGATCGGCCCCGCACCCAGAACGAGGACGTGCTGCCCGGGACGGAGTTCCGAGTCTTCAACCCCCTGCACCACACATGCCAGCGGCTCCACCAGCGCGGCGTCGCGAAAAGACGTCTCCGGCTTCAGTCGCAGCATGTTCTTCCGCACGATCCGCGCCGGCACAACGATGAACTCCGCATAGGCGCCGTTCAAAAATTGCAGGTCGTCGCAAATGTTTTCCTGCCCGGCCCGACAATGATAACATTCCCCGCACGGGGCCGAGTTCGCGACAACCACACGATCTCCCAACTGCCATTCGACTGCCCGCCCTGCGTCCGACACCTCGGAGACGATGCCGGCCAGTTCGTGGCCGAAAACGGCGGGCGGCACGATCATCTTGGCATGATAACCGCGCTTGAACACCTTCAGATCGGTGCCGCACGTCAGCGCCGCCTCGATCCGGAGGCGCGCCTCGCCCGGCTTGAGCGCCGGCGGCTCGATGTCTTCGACACGAATATCTTCTTTTCCATGCAGGACAGCGGCTTTCACGCGGGCATGTTTAGGATGATCGCCGGTGGAAGTAAAACCTTGATTTGCGCGCCCTCATCCGCAGGGCGTCATGCCCAAACCGGGCGGAGCGCGGACAGCCATGTCCGCGCGAATCCTGGATGCATGAGGATGGGAGCAATTCCGGCGAGCCATCCCATGCGCGGACTCTATGGTCTGCGCTCAGATTCGTTGGGCAACACGCCCCGCACACTGCCCCGGCGCGCGGCCTTCTATTCAGTCTCAGGGGAGCGCACGCGTCCTCGCGTGCAGTGGTTGGCGTCTCGCCAACCACTTTTGAGCCGTGCGGCCGGTCACCGTTTAGTGATTGCGTTACGCCCTCCTCCGACCGGCGAGACGCCGGTCGGAACACGCGAGGACGCGTGTGCTCCCCAATTCCAACTGCATCGTTCCGGGTTCAGGCCGCTTCAGGGTCCGAACGGGCAGAGACGAAACGATTGACCTGGGGGCTTCCGAACGATGAAGCGGCGTAAA
>JBEKFT010000074.1:0-6577 GCA_050013175.1 Verrucomicrobiota bacterium | reverse complement strand
CATTCAACCATCGCTCCGTCTATTCTGTTTGCTACGAGGTAGCGAACTGACTCAATCAAAGCATTTACTCTTTCCGGGCCAGTCATCGTATAGGGTCTTACGGCATTGAATATTCTTATATTCTGCTCGCTGAAGTCAGGCGGACAGGTGTTCTTTTGATACCGCACCACATCAATTCCAAATCGATGTGTCAGTGACCTGATCGTAGCCTCGATGAATGGCCTCATGATTTCTCCTGGTGTCGTTCCTGCAATCTAACAGTCTTTTTGGAGCGTCAAAAACGATGGGATATTGGCGTTCATGCGCGGATGCTAATTCCCTGTCTTCCCGTTGTCCAGCAAATCGTTAAGCACGGGGGTCAGCAGGGGATTGAAACCGGCAAACACGTTGTGGAGGGGCCTGATTTAGACGGCCATTATCCCGTCTAAAACAACGCGATGTTGGAAATCGCGGGGCATACAAAAATTGTCCTTTCTTTTTTGTTCCAAACCGTTTTGGGAGAAAGGCGGGTGGATATCCGAAAGTTCCAATCGACAGGATGTGCCACGAGGGCTAGGATCGGAGGCGTCACCCTCCGAAGACGGCCTGTCGGCCGCCGGCCAAGGCAGTGGTGTCTGAACGCAGCAACAACAGAAAGAATCCCGCATTATGCCAGCAGTTCTCATTCGTCACAAAGTGGCTGATTACGCAAAGTGGAAACGCGCCGTAAAGGCCTTCCGCGCCTTTCGCAAGAAATCCGGCGAAAAATGTTTTCACTCGTTTCGCAGCAGCAGTTCCCCGAACGACCTGACCGTCATTTGCACCTGGTCCACACCGGCCAAGATGCGAAAGTTCGTCAAGTCGGCGGAGCTGCGCAAAGCAATGAAACAAGCCGGCGTCGTCGGCAAGCCGGTGGTGCAGTTCTTCGGCAGGATGGAAGATCTGAGCGTGGGTTAGCCTGCGAATTTCATAAGTCAGGGGGAGCGCACGCCTCTGGCGTGCCGGTTGCGGCGTCGCGCCGCAGCCCGCGTCATTCAGACTTTTGTTTGGCAACGCGGCAAGTTTGTAGAATCCAGAGGGAACAAAGCCGACGGCGCGACGCCGTCGGCAGCACGCGGGACGCGCGCGCTCCCCCGGAGGAGGGGTCGCACGTTCATCGCTTGTGTTGGGCGGGAAATCATGCGATGAAGATGGATACAACCCGGATGCTGAATGTCTGGAATACGATCATGTCCCGCCCTGCTCCAGAGACGGCTGACGCTGTTCCTGGCGATTCTGCTGTCCGGCCGGGTCCTTGCCGCCCCTGCTGAACAGAAGCCGCTCCGGCTCGGTTATTTTGCCAACATCACGCACGCCCAGGCGCTTTACGCGCGGGCGACAGGCGAGTTCGAGCGGAGGACGGGTGTGCGGATCAAATGGGTGGTGTTCAACGCCGGTCCGACCGCAATCGAGTCCCTGTTTGCCGATGCTGTGGATGCGACGTTCGTCGGCCCGAGCCCGACGATCAACGGTTATATCCGGTCCAGGGGAGAGAAGTTCGTCATTGTGGCCGGGGCCGCGAGCGGCGGCACGGGACTGGTTGTGCGCAGGGATTCGGGGATCCGGAGCGACAGGGATTTTGACGGGAAGACCATTGCCACGCCGCAAATGGGAAACACGCAGGACGTCGCGGCCCGGCTGTGGCTCGAGGAAAAGGGATATCGCCTGCGCGATCGCGGCGGCACGGTCTCGATCGTCCCGCTGTCGAATCCCGACCAGCTCACCCTGTTCAAGAAGAAGCAGATCGACGGCGCCTGGACGGTGGAACCGTGGCTGGCCCGGCTGGAGGTGGAAGGCGGCGGCGAGTTGTTTCTGGATGAGAAATCGCTCTGGCCCGGCGGACGGTATGTGACGACACACCTGGTGGTGAGCCGGACGTTTCTGGCGGCCAACCATGAGATCGTGACGAAGCTGCTGGCCGCGCTGGTCGAAGTTACCGAACGCATCAACTCGGACAAGGCCGCCGCGGCCGGGATATTGAACGAACAACTCCGGAAAGAGACGGGAAGGGCGCTCGAGGACGAAGTCATCCGGAAGGCCTTGAGCCGGGTTGAGTTCACCTGGGACCCGATGTGCGCCTCATTGAAGCAATCCGCGGACGCGGCCCGGCGGATCGGGTTCCTCCATCAGGAGCCGGCACTGTGCGGCATTTACTTCCTCAATCCCCTGAACGACGTGCTGAAGGAGAAAGGCCTGCAGCCGGTTGCGGGGCCAACGTTTTAAACAGGATGGATGGCACGAACTCCAATTCACCGGCCGCCCCCGTCGCGGGGCGTCCGGTCAAGTTGAAACTGAGCAACGTTTCGAAGATATATCGGAACGGGACGCAGGAGATCCACGCGTTGCAGCCGGTCAACACGGAGATTCGAGAGGGTGAATTCGTGGTTTTCTTCGGCCCGTCCGGCTGCGGCAAGTCCACGTTGCTCAACATCATTGCGGGATTTGAAGACGTGACCGAAGGGGAGATCCTGCTGGACGGCAAGCCGGTGGAAGGGCCGCATCACGACCGGCTGATGCTGTTTCAGGAGCACGGGTTGTTTCCCTGGCTGAACGTGATCGAGAACGTCATGTACGGCTTGAAACGCCAATTCCGGTTCAAACCGAAGGCCCGCCGGAATCGCGCGCGCGAGTTCCTCCGGCTGGTGCATCTCGAGGAGTTTGAAAAGGTGTCGATCCATGAGTTGTCCGGCGGCATGAAGCAGCGGGTTGCGCTGGCCCGGGCGCTGGCGCCCGATCCGAAGGTGCTGCTGGTGGACGAGCCGTTTCCGGCGCTGGATGCGTTGACTCGCGCCAAACTCTACGGGGACATCCAGGAAATCTTCCAGCGGACGAAGAAGACCATCATTCTGGTCACGCACGATCCGCGGGAAGCCGCCTGTCTGGGCGATCGCGTGCTGGTTTTTTCCGGCCGGCCGGGACGGGTCAAGGCGGACATCACCATCGATTTGCCGCGGCCGCGCGACATCAACGACCCGGTGGTTGCCGAATGCGCGGCGGGGATCATGGTTCAACTGGAGGCCTCAGGCGAATGAAAGCAGCGCAGCACAGAATCAAGTATTACGTCCTGCTGTTTTACCTGTTGATCCTGGTGACGTGGCAGGCGCTGTTCTGGGCCCAGCTCATTCCGGATTATCTGTTTCCATCGCCCGTGCAGGTGGCCCGGCGGCTGTGGGAACTGGGGGCGGACAATTATCTCTGGCCGAGCGTGAAGGCAACCTTTGAGAGAATGGGGATCGGCTTCGGCATTTCCGCCACGCTGGGGCTGCTCATCGGGCTGTTCATGGGCATGAGCCGGGTGGTGAACAGTTGCCTGCGGTCGCTGTTCCTCGGACTGCAGACGCTGCCCACGGCGGCCTGGGTGCCGGTCTCGTTGCTGTTCTTCGGCCTCAGCGACCACGGGATCTACTTCGTCATCATCATGAGTTCGGCTCCCGCGATCGCGATCGCGATCTCGGACGGGATCCAGCACATCCCGCCGATCTACCTGCGGGCGGCCCGCACGCTGGGCACGCCCGGCTACGCGATGCCGACGCGGGTCATCCTGCCGGCTTCGCTCCCGAGCATTGTCACCGGAATCAAGCTGGGCTGGACGCTGGCGTGGCACGGGGATGTTTCGGCCGAGCTGATCAAGTCCAGCATTGGCCTGGGGTATCTGCTGCAGATGGGACGGGAGCTGAACGACGCCGCGCAGGTCATCGGGGTGATGGTGTTGACCATCCTTTTCGGCCTGTTGCTGGACCGGTTTGTGTTCGGGCTTGTCCAGAAGAGGATTTTGGTGCGCTGGGGCCTGGCGGAGAAAACTTGAGGGATTTACGATTTACGATTGACGGGCTGCTTTTGGGCTCTGCGGGGTGGGAGGCCGTAACCTGCAGGTTGTAAATGGCAAATGGCAAATGGCAAATGGCAAATGGCAAATGGTGAATCGAGATCGTTTGGTGCGGTGCGGGGCAGGAGTAGAATGCGGGTCGTAAATCGCAAATCGTATATCGGAAATTCAAAATCATTCCATCGCGGCCAGCAGGTCGTCCACCTGCAGGGTGGCGAAGGTCGCCGCATAGTCTGACATGGCGTAAGGGATGATCAGCCGGCGGCCGTGGAGGAGGCTGCCGCAGGAATACACGACATTGGGGACATAGCCTTCGCGTTCGTGTGCGTTCGGCTTGATCAAGGGTTCGCGCAAGCGGCCGAGGACTTTCGTTGGATCGTCGCGGTCGAGCAGGAAGGCCCCGATGCAGTATTGCCGCATCGGCCCGACGCCATGACTGAGCACCAGCCAGCCGGCATCGGTCTCGATCGGCGAACCGCAGTTCCCGATCTGGACGAACTCCCACGAAAACGTCGGTCTCAGGATCAGTTGTGTGGAATTCCACAAATGCGGGTCGTCCGAAAACATCACGTAAATGTTTTCATAATCCTGCCGGCTGAGCATGGCGTATTGGCCGTTGATTTTTCGAGGGAACAGAGCCATTCCCTTGTTCTGGACAGCCGGCCCGTTCAGTGTGACGAATTTGAACTCCAGGAAGTCGGGCGTCTCGATGAGTTGCGGCAGGATGAATTTGCCGTCGTAGGCGGTGTAAGTGGCGTAATACGTCCAGGCGCCGTCCTCGTTCCGGAAGCGGACGAAGCGGGCGTCCTCGATCCCATTGCTTTGCGAGGGGGTGACGGGGAACAGGACGCGTTCGGACAGGCGCGAGTCCGGGGCGAACCGCACCTCGTAATTGGATTGGGCGAGCACCAGGACTTTCCGGGCGGCCGTCTCGATTTCCTGGTTCTGCGCCTTCAGTTGCCCTGCGGCACGGGTGACGCCGGCGCGGAGTTCATCGAACGTGAACGAATCGGGCAGGTCCTCGAGCAGGTGCCGGGTGAAATCGCCGGCCAGTCCGAGCTCGCGCAGTTCCCGCTCGAACAGGTTCCGGTTGTAGGAGGCGTTGGGCACCTGCGCCGGTTCCAGGCAATAGCGGGTGGGTTCGTTGATCGTGATGTTGCCGCCGGCATCGAGCATCCCGGTGCGAAAGGTGATCGAGGAGATATGCCCTTCGCCCGTGGCCCGCAGGCTGAGGACGAACCGCAGCGCGCCCGGGGGCAGGTCGGATTGGTCCGGGTGCGGCACGATGGAGGGATTGAACAGCGCCGCGGCTTCCAGCGAATATTCGTGCGTGAAATACGCGGCGAGCAACATTTCGCGCTCCTCGGAAAGTTTCTGATCGGTGGCGAGGTAGCCCTTCACCTGGTCGAATCGGCGCTTGAGGAACTCGCTGGTCTTGAGGTGGCGCTCGCCGAACTCGGCGAGGACCAGCCCGAGGATCCGGCGCACCTCGTCTTCCGGCAGCGCCACGACGCGCGCGGCCATCCTGAAGGCGCGCTGTTCGGTCGTCGGATTGAACGGCCGGATCAAGACGCGGGCGGGGTCGGGGCGCAGGAGAATTCCTGTGCGCGTGATGGGGATCGATTTCATCAGCGACGGAGCTATGAACCGGGCTGGTTGAACACCATTGCGGAGTTTTGGATGAGCCGCATTTCGGCCAGGGAGAGGAGGAATGCCAGGGTGGATTCCGCCCCCTGGTTGCCGTTGACGCGGTCCACGTGCAAGGCATCGCGGCAGCCGCCCGTGCTGGATGAATACAGCTCGAGGCCGAGATCGTTCCAGCCGAGGAACCAGTCGAAGGCGCGCTGGGCCTGCTCGTACCACCAGGCGTCCGCCGTGGCTCGATACGCGTCGAGACACGCCGACACCATCGAGTGCGCTTCGATGGGCTGCTGGTCGAAGTTGGCGCGCGTGCCGCCGCGCGGGTAGAAACCGTTGCTGCCGATGGGACGGAAGTGGCCGTTCTCGGAGGTTTGGATTTCGGCCAGCCAGCGCAGGGCCTGGAGGCCCCGGTCGAGCACGGTCTTTTGCCCTGAGCCCCGACCGCTCAGAATCAACGCATGCGCCAGCTTGGCGTTATCGTAGGTGAGACTGTGTTCAAACCAGGGCCAGTCGGGGAGCGCCGATTTGTCAAACCTCTCCATCAACCGCGCGGTGAGGGTGTCGCGGATCTGGGTGGCGAGCCGGTCCCCACTCAGGCGCTGGAGGTATTCGTGGATGCCGAGCAGGCTGAACGCGCAGGCGCGCGGCGAGACGAATTCCATGGCCGCGGGGAGCGCCTGGGCGAAGATCTGACCGGACAGGACCTGGAAGCTGCGAAAGGGTGAGCGTCCCACGCCCGTTCCCAGCGCCCAGAGGGCCCGGCCGTGAGAATCTTCCGACCCGTGCTCATCCAGCCAGCGCCGGTCGAAGCTCAGGAAATTGTGGAAACGCGTCGATTTGGGGTCGAAGGCATGATGGAGAAACGCGGCATACGTGGTGCCTAGCCCGCGCACGTTCTCCGGTTCCTCCTCCATTTCTTCGAGGAGCACCGCCAGAATGAATCCGCGCGCGTTGTCGTCCGTGCAGTAACCCTCGGAAAAATTCGGCACGCTGAAGATGGCGTGTTGAAAGAGGCCAGTGGAATCGGTCATTCGCGAAAGATGATCCAGTTTCAGTTCCGGCAGCTCGCGCGGCTGCTGGTCGAGTGTTTTC
>JBEKFT010000073.1:0-6768 GCA_050013175.1 Verrucomicrobiota bacterium | reverse complement strand
GAGCTGGAGATCCGGCTGATTCGGGCGCAGGAAATCAGCCGCTACGTCGAGCACGGTTACCTGGACTGCGGCATTACCGGGTACGACTGGATCATCGAGAACGGCTCGAAGGTGCGCGAAGTGGGGGAGTTTCTCTTCAGCAAGGTGTCGCGCCGCCCGGCGCGCTGGGTGTTGTGCGTGCCGGAAGACTCGCCCGTGAAATCCGTCAAGGATCTGCAGGGCAAACGCATCGCCACGGAAGTCGTCAATCTGACGAAGAAATACCTGAAGAAAAACGGCGTGCGGGCCGAGGTGGAGTTCTCCTGGGGCGCCACGGAAGTGAAGGCCCATGAACTGGTGGATGCCATCGTTGAGGTGACCGAGACCGGATCGTCGTTGCGCGCGAACAAGCTTCGCATTGTGGACGAACTCCTCAGTTCGACGCCGCGGCTGATTGCAAATCATGCGTCGTGGAAGGACGCGTGGAAGCGGCAAAAAATCGAGACGCTGGCGATGCTGCTCAAAGGGGCGATGGAAGCCGAGACGAAGGTCGGGTTGAAGATGAACATTGCGGAGAAAAACCTCGCGAGCCTGCTGGCGAGTTTGCCGGCGTTGCGGAATCCGACGATTTCGAGCCTGAGCCAGAAGGGCTGGGTGGCGGTGGAAACGATCATCGACGAGCACGTCGTGCGCGAGCTGATCCCGCGACTGAAGGCTGCGGGAGCGGAGGGGATCATCGAATACCCGCTCAACAAGGTGGTGTATTAGGGAACCGCGTTTCCCTCGAGCCGGTCATGGAATCCGGGGCCGCGGCCGGCAGAATTATATTGCATTGATCCAATACTCCATTACTCCATTATCCCTGTATGGGTTCACTGAAAAAACGCCGGAAGTCCAAAATCAACAAGCACAAGCGGCGCAAGAAGCTGCGCCAGCATCGCCACAAGAAACGCACCTGGCAGAAGTAGTTCCGCCGGTTCGTAGTTTCTCACGATACCGGGCCCAACTCGCTTTCGCCAGTTGCGCCGGGTTGGGTTATTTTAACGGCATGCTGTTCCGATCAGGTTTCTGGGTCCTGCTGCTCGCGGCGAGCGGTGTGTGGGTCGCGGGTTGTCGCGTGGCGCAACCTCGAGACACGCCCGATCACAGCCGCGAACCGGCTGTCAGCGGGCCGCGACAGGAACCGGCCGCAAGCGACGGTTCCGAAGAGACGTTGGCGGAGGCCCACGCCCATTATGCGACGGGCGTGATCGATGAATTGGAGGGGGAGCCGGAGCAGGCGATGCGGGAGTATTTCCAAGCGGCGCTGGCGGATCCCGGGGACGAAACGCTGGCGCTGGAAGTCTCTCGCCGGTTTCTTCAGGCCAACCAATGGGAGAAGGCGATGCAAGTGCTGGCGCGGGCGGCCGCGCGGCCGGAGGCTTCCGGCGCGCTGTATTCCCACCTGGCATTCGTCTATGCCAAGCTTGGCAAAACCGATCTCGCCGCCAAGGCCAGTCGCACTGCGATCAAAAAAGACCCCGGTTCGCTGGCGGGTTACGAGAATCTCTTTTCGAATTATCTCCGGAGCAAGCAGGTTCAGCGGGCGTTGGCCGTGCTGGACGAGGCGGCGGGAGTGCCGGCAACGGATGCAGCCTTCCTGGTCGGGCTGTCGGAACTGTATTCGAGTCTTGGCCTGCAGATCCCGGATCAGAAGCAGGCGACGACCGCGCGGGCGGTGGAACTTCTGCAGCGCGCGGAGGGACTGAACCCGGCGGATCCGGAATTGCGGTTGAAGCTGGGGGACGGGTTTAATCTTCTGGGAAAGGACGACGAAGCGGCGCGAATCTATCTGGAGTTGTTGGACAGCCTGCCGGACTTGCCACTCTTGCGCGAAGACATCCGTTCCAAGCTGGCGGATCTTTACCTCCGGAGCGAGAAACCGAAGCTTGCCGCCGAGCAACTGGAGGCCGTGGTTCGGGAGAATCCGACGGATGCCCGGTCCTATTATACGCTGGGGAGCATTGCTTATGACGGGAAGCAGTTTGGGAAGGCGGCGGAGTATTTCAGCAAGGTGCTGCTGCTGGAACCGGAGCATGAGCGGGTCTATTACGAACTGGCGGATTCGCAGATAAGCGAGGACATGAGCAGCCAGGCGTTGGAAACCCTCGACCGTGCGCGCGGGAAATTTCCGCAAAGTTTTTTCATGGAATACCTCTCGGGAATCGCCTGCAGCCGGCTGAAGAATTATACGAATGCCTTCAGACATTTCAACGACGCGGAAGTCATCGCCCAGGCGAGGGAGACGAATCAGTTGACCCGCGAGTTCTATTTCCAGTTCGGCGCCACCTGCGAGCGCAAGGGTGATTATCCCGACGCGGAAAAGTATTTTGAAAAATGTATCGAGTTGTCTCCGGATTTTTCAGAGGCGCTGAACTATCTCGGTTTCATGTGGGCGGACCGGGGGGAGAAACTCGACCGGGCGCGGGAACTGATCGAGAAGGCGGTCCGGGCCGAGCCTCGGAATGCGGCCTACCTCGACAGCATGGGGTGGGTGCTGTTCAAGCTGGGCCAGCCGAAACAAGCGCTCGATTACATTCTCAAGGCCATCGAGTGTTCCGAGGAGGAAGATCCCACGCTGTACGATCATCTCGGGGACATTTACGCCGCGCTTGGGCAGACGGACAAGGCGCATGCGGCGTGGGGCAAATCACTGGCGCTCGAGCCGAACGAGCAGGTGCGGAGGAAGGTGGGTTCGGCCGGCAAATGAAACCCTGCAGCCGGGGATGTCCCCGCGGGAAGGTCGCGAATGGCGCATCAATTCAAAAAGCACTATACACGAGACGAGGCGCAGGCCCTCCTGCCCGAGGTCCGGAGATGGCTGGAAGAACTGGCCGGGCTCCAAAACCAGTTGCAGATGTCCGACCAGCGCCTCAGAGCCCTCATGGAGCCCGGTTGCGAGGCCGGCGGCGATCTGGTCAACACCTGGGTTCGGCAGGTGGCGGATGTTCGCGGCGTATTGGCGGAATTTCAGGGACGCGAACTGTTGATCAAGGACATCGACCGCGGCCTGGTGGATTTTCCCGCCATTATCGGGGGCAAAGAAGTGTTTCTATGCTGGGAGAAGGACGAAGAGCACATCGAGTTCTGGCACGACCTCGACTCGGGGTACGCCAGCCGGGAGAGATTGTAAGCCGGGTTTCGCTGTTTGGAGGAGCGCGGCTCCGTGAGCCGCAGCCGCGTCTGATAACCACAACGTCCTGGATGTTGCAGCACGCCTCGGATCGCCAACGCTTTCTGCGGGTCGCAGACCCGCGCGCCGGACCGCGGCTCTGTGAGCCGCAGCAACGTCTGATAACCACAACGTCCTGGATGTTCCAACACGCCTCGGATCGCCAACATCTTCTGCGGGTCGCAGACCCGCGCGCCGGACCGCGGCTCTGTGAGCCGCAGCAACGTCTGATAACCACAACGTCCTGGATGTTGCAGCACGCCTCGGATCGCCAACACTTTCTGCGGGTCATAGACCCGCGCGCCGGGAAGAGGCTGGAAAACTTCTGAACATTCCGGCGGGTATTTGTCAAAAATCCCATACTACGGGACCGTGCCGGAGCGGTTGCACGCCCGTCCAGGCAGGCGCATGCGTGCATTGCTTTTGGCGGGCGGGTCGCCCGTTCTACCCATTCCGCTTATTCACGCAGGCCCTTCAGGCCCCGCCCAGGCAGGTCCAATTCATGAGGGGGTGGGGACGGCTCGTCCCCAGTTAGATTGCTGAAACTCCAGAGAACCGGGGACGAGGCCGTTCCCGCCCCGATATCGCCACCTTCATGAATTAGCCCTGCCGCCCATGCGGCGCCGGTAAAAACCAATTTACTTTCTGTGTGCGGACTGGCTAATTGTCGAGTTCATTCCGTTATCCACGGGACGCGAGATATGATTAAAGTTCAGGATCTGGTCAAAGTTTTCGGGGCCAAACGGGCGGTGGACGGTGTTTCCTTTTCGGTGGAGCGCGGCGAAGTGCTCGGCTTCCTCGGACCGAACGGCGCCGGGAAGTCCACGACCATGCGGATGATCACCGGATTTATTCCGCCGACCGCGGGCACGGTCACGGTGGGCGGTTTCGACACGGTGGAGAATCCCATCGCTGCCCGGCGGCTGATCGGTTACCTTCCCGAGAACGCCCCGGCGTACACCGACATGACGGTGGCGGGATTTCTGGATTTTGCCGCGGAGATCCGCGGGCTGCGCGGCGCCGCGAAGCGGAAGGCGATCCATCGTGTGGTTGAAATGTGTTTCCTGGAGCCGGTGTTGCATCAAAGCGTCGAGACATTGTCAAAAGGGTACCGTCACCGCACTTGCTTCGCCCAATCCATCCTTCACGATCCGGACGTGCTCGTGTTGGACGAGCCGACCGACGGCCTGGATCCGAACCAAAAACATGAAGTGCGCGGACTGATCCGGCGCATGGGGGCGAGCAAGGCGATCATTTTTTCGACGCACATCCTGGAGGAGGTGGACACGGTCTGTTCGAGGGCAATCATCATCGACCGTGGCAGGATTGTCGCCAACGGCACGCCGGAGGAACTGCGTCGGAAATCCGAATCGGCGGGTGCGGTGACCTTGCGCGTGAGCGGTGTCAACGGGACGGCATTGAGCCAGCGACTGGCTCAACTGGCAACGGTGAAACGGAGCGCGATTCTGGAGGAGGATGCGGCCGGGGTGACGGCGCGGGTGTTTCCGAAACTCGCGATCAACGGGATCCTGGCGCGCAGCGTCGCCGAAGCGGTCCAGGGCTGGCGCATCGAGGAATTGCACACGGAAGAGGGGCGCCTGGACGAGGTGTTCCGCAGCATCACCCTGCCGGAGACCGCCAAAATGGGTGGAGAAGGAGACAGGAAGAATCCAAGATGAATGCCTGGTCGAACATCAAAACCATCGCGAAACGCGAGCTGGGCGCGTATTTCTCATCGCCGCTCGCGTATGTTTTCATCGTGATATTTCTGCTGCTGTCGGGGTTTTTCACCTTCATGGTCGGTGGATTTTTCGAGATCGGCCAGGCCTCGCTCGCCCATCCGTTTTTTGACTGGCACCCGTGGTTCTACCTCTTCCTGGTTCCGGCCGTGGGCATGCGGCTGTGGGCCGAGGAACGCCGGGTTGGGACGATCGAGTTGCTGCTCACGATGCCGATCACGCCCTGGCAGGCCATCGTGGGAAAATTTCTGGCTTCGTGGCTGTTTCTGGCGCTGGCGCTGGCCCTGACGTTCCCGATTGTGATCACCGTCAATTACCTCGGCAGCCCGGACAACGGGGTCATCCTCGCCGCCTATCTCGGAAGCTGGCTGATGGCGGGTGCCTACCTCGCGGTCAGTTGCATCACCTCGGCGATGACGCGAACGCAGGTCGTCAGCTTCATCGTTTCCGTCGTGTTTTGCCTGTTTCTGATTCTGGCCGGCTTTCCGCCCGTGGTGCGGCTGTTGTCGGGTTGGGCACCACCCTGGCTGGTGGACACCATCACGTCCTTCAGCGTCATCACGCATTTCGACGGCTTTCAAAAGGGGGTGCTGGATTCCCGCGACGTGATCTTTTTCCTTTCGATCATCGTGTTCTCGCTTTTCACCACCGGTGTCATTTTGCGGGGGCATCGGGCGGGCTGAACCGATTTTGCCATGCAGAAAAAATCTTTCGCGACGATTCTTTATTCGACCGCCGGCATCATCGTGATGGCGGTGATCCTGGTGGCCTTCAACGTCGTCACCTCGGCTATCCACCAACGGGTGGATCTGACAAAGGAACAGGCCTACACGCTGTCCAGGGGAACGCGCGCCATCCTGGGCAAGCTCGACGCACCCATCAAAATCCGGTTCTACTGCACTCAAAGCGAATCGGCCGGTCCGGAGTCGGTTCTGCTCAAATCGTATGCCCGGACGATTGACGACCTGCTGGGTGAATACAAGCAGAACGCGCACGGCAAGCTGACGGTTGAACGATACGATCCACAGCCGGATTCGGACGCGGAGGATTCCGCCCGGCTCGACGGCATTCAGGCGCAGGATTTGTCCGGTGGTGAGAAGTTTTACCTCGGCCTGGCGGTCAGCCAGGGCCTGGACGAGAAACAGCCGATTCCGTTCCTGTCACCGGACCGGGAGCGGCAGTTGGAGTATGACATTTCCCGCGCCATTTCCCGTGTCGTGACCCCGGAAAAGCCGGTGGTGGGCGTGATGAGTCCGCTGCCGGTCTTTGGGACCCCCGCGAACCCGATGATGGCGCAGATGGGGCAGCAGCCGCAGCAATCCTGGGCGGTCATTGGCGAACTCAAGAACGATTTCACCGTCCGGCGCGTCGAGATGGACGCGGACAAAATTGACGATGACGTGAAGGTGCTTCTGGTCATCCATCCCCGGGACATCTCCGACAGGGCGCAATATGCCATCGACCAATTCGTGATGCGCGGGGGCAAACTGGTGGCGTTCCTCGATGCGCAATCACTGGTGGAGAGCCGCGGCCAGAACCCGATGATGGGCGGCATGTCGGGCGGCGGATCCTCCCTGGACAAGCTGCTCAAGGCGTGGGGCCTGCAGTTTGACGCCACCAAGGTGGTCGCGGACAGAAACCTCAAGATGGAGATGGGCGAGGAGGGGGACACGGCGCGCGAGAAACCGGTGTGGCTGGCCCTGACGCCGGAGGACATCAACAGCAACGATGTCACGACGGTCGATCTGGACAGCATCTGGATGTTTTCCTCGGGGGCCTTCACCGGCACGCCGGCGCTGGGATTGAAGGAGACGGTGTTGCTGAAGAGCACGACCGATT
>JBEKFT010000072.1:0-6770 GCA_050013175.1 Verrucomicrobiota bacterium | reverse complement strand
GTGGGCCATTATGCCGCGCAGGACAAACCGCTGTTCGAGCTGCTCGAAGGGGAAGGCGACCGGGAAACCGTGAAGCCGCTCTTCTCGATTCCGGAGATTCTTTCCAGCGTGAAAGAGGTCGGCCGCCGCGGCCTGCAGATCAAACGGTTCAAGGGCCTCGGCGAAATGAACCCGAAGGAACTGTTCGAGACCACGATGGATCCCGCGCGGCGGAAACTGCTGCGCATCGACCTGACCGACGCGGTCGAAGCCGAACAGATGTTCACCAAACTGATGGGTGAGGAAGTCGAGCCGCGCCGCCAGTTTATCGAGGACAACGCGCTGAACGTGCGGAATCTGGATGTCTGACAACCGCGGGCTTCCGCCTGCGCGTCTCCGCGGCCTCGAGGTTGCGGCTGCAAGAGCCTTTTATTATGCCTGAAGACAATAGTGGAAGCGACTTGCCGGTGAGCAACACACCGTTGTTCGCCGCGCACGAAAAGATCGCCAAGATCAACGTCGCCGAGGAAATCAAGAATTCGTTCCTGGATTACTCGATGTCGGTCATCATTTCCCGCGCGCTGCCGGACGTGCGGGACGGCCTGAAACCCTCGCAGCGCCGCATCCTCTATGCGATGCACCGGCTGAACCTGTATCCGGGACGCAAACACTACAAGTGCGCGAAAATCTGCGGCGATACCAGCGGTGATTTCCACCCGCACGGCGAAGCGGTGATTTACCCGACGCTGGTCCACATGGCGCAGCCGTGGGCCATGCGCGAACGGCTCGTGGACGGGCAGGGGAACTTCGGCTCGGTCGAGGGCGACCCGCCGGCGGCGATGCGTTATACCGAGGCGCGCATGACGCACCTGGGGGGCGTCCTCATGGAGGACATGGACAAGGATACCGTGGACTTCGTTCCGAATTACGACGAGCGCCTCACCGAACCAACCGTTTTTCCGGCCGCGTTTCCAAACCTCCTCGTCAACGGCGGCACCGGCATCGCCGTCGGCATGGCCACCAACATGCCGCCGCACAACCTTGGCGAAATCATCGACGGCATTTGCGCGCAGATTGATGACCCGGGCATCCCGCTCGCCGGGTTGATGAAACACGTCAAAGGGCCCGATTTCCCGACGGGTTGCATGCTGTGCGGCCTGGGGGGCATCCAGGATTATTTCAAGACGGGCAAGGGCGGCCTTAAAATCCGGGGCCGGGTCGGCGTCGAGGAGCTGAAAGGCGGCAAACAGCAGATCGTCGTCACGGAAATTCCCTACAACGTCAACCGCGCCCTGCTCGTCGAGCGCATCGCCGAGCTCGTCAACGAAAAGATCATCGGCGACATCACGGCGATCCGCGACGAGTCGGACGAAAACACGCGGGTGGTGATCGAATTGAAGCGCGATGCGATCGCGAAGGTGGTCATCAACAATCTCTACCAGCACACGGCCCTGGAATCCAGCTTCGCCGTCAACGCCCTGGCCATCGATCACGGCCGGCCCAAGACGCTCGGCCTGAAGGATCTCATCAGTTGCTACATCGAACACCGGCGCGAAGTGATCATTCGCCGGACCAAGTTCGAATTGCGCAAGGCCGAGGAGCGGGCCGAGCTCCTCGAAGGCTATCTGATCGCGCTTTCCAACCTCGACGAGTTCATCCGCATCATCCGCCATTCCGCCAATCGCGAGGAGGCCCGAATCAAGTTGCTGGCGTTCGAATTCGCCCGGGCGCAGGTCGAGAAGATGGGAATCCTGATTCGCGGTGAAGCGCGGCTGGTCAACGGCCGGTATTCATTCAGCGAAGCCCAGGCCAACGCGATCCTGGAACTGCGCCTCTACCAGTTGACGGGATTGGAAATCGACAAGGTCCGAGGCGAGTACGCCGAGTTGATGTCGAAAATCACGGACCTGATGGACATCCTCGCCAAGGAGGAGCGTGTATTGAGCATCATCAAAAGCGAGCTGAAGGCCATCAAGGAAAAGTACGCCACGCCGCGCCTGACCGAACTCATGCCGGACGAGGGTGAAATCGCCATTGAAGACCTGATCGCCAACGAAGGGGTCATCATCACCCTCACGCACAACGGGCTGCTCAAACGCACGAACGTCAGTTCGTACCGCGCCCAGCGCCGCGGCGGCAAAGGCGTCATCGGCATGGCCACGCGCGAAGGCGCGACCGAGGAGGATCAGGATTTCATCGAGCACCTGTTCACGGCCAGCACCCACGACTACCTGATGTTCTTCACCAACACGGGCCGCGTTTACGTCGAGCGCGTCCATGAGATCCCGGATATGGGCCGCGCGGCCAAGGGACGCAGCATCGCCAACCTGCTCGAGTTGAAAACGGGTGAAAAGATCGCCGCACTCATCCGCATCCTTTCCAAAACGGGGCCGAACAAGGAAGACACCACCTGGCGGCAGCCCGGCGAACTCTTCTTCGCCACGCAACTGGGCACGGTCAAGAAAACGTCGTTGGACGAGTTCGCCAATGTCCGCAAAGGCGGCATCATCGCCATCTCCATCGAGCCGGGAGACACGCTCATCGACGTCAAACTCACCCGCGGCAGCGTGGTTGAAAACGAGGAGGTCAAGGATGCTGGCGACGGCGTCGTGCTGATCACCAAAGACGGCATGAGCATTCGCTTCAACGAGTCCGACGTCCGCTCCATGGGTCGATCGGCGGCGGGCGTGCGCGGGATCAATCTGGAACAGACAGATTCGGTCGTGGCCGCCGCCATTGTCATTCCGGACTGCACCCTGCTGGTTGCGGGCGACAATGGGATTGGGAAACGGACTGACTTTGGCGAATACCGCCGTCAGTCCCGCGGCGGCAAGGGCATCATCACCATGAAAACCAACGAAAAGACGGGCGGAGTGGTGGGAGCGCTGACGGTTCGGGATTCCGATGAAATCATGCTCATCACCACCGGCGGTCAGATGGTGCGCACGTTCGTGAGGGACATCCGCGAAGCCGGGCGCAACACCCAGGGCGTGAAATTGATTGACCTCGCCGAAGGGGACAAACTCCAGGCCATCGCTCCCGTCATCAGCGAGCAGCAGGAGGAAGCGGCGAGCGAAGAAGAGTCCGCTCCGGATCCTCACACCTAATCCCGCACCCCGGAGTCCATTCATCAAGAGGGTGATTTCGGGGTGGGGACAGTGCGTCCCCAGGATTTCTCGAGTTTCGCGATCTCAATGGGGACGAGCCGTCCCCACGCCTTCATGATTTGGCCTCGGCGCGCTCTGGGTTCGCGAACTTGACTCTTGTGCGAAACCGCCACCTAAACTACAGTGGTGTCGTTCCCGGAACATGCACAGGGCATTCGTTTATTCGGGAATCAACATTCAACTGAGAAAAACTATGGCATACGAACTTCCTCCGCTTCCTTATCCGAAAAACGCT
This sequence comes from Verrucomicrobiota bacterium, assembly GCA_050013175.1. GTDB lineage: Bacteria > Verrucomicrobiota > Verrucomicrobiia > Limisphaerales > BOG-1460 > BOG-1460. Next base: position 3,389 of record JBEKFT010000072.1, on the reverse strand, counting down.
CTCGAGCCGCACATCGACGCGCAAACAATGGAAATACACCATGACAAACATCACGCCGCCTATGTGACGAACGTGAACAAAGCCATCGCCGGCAAGGCCGACCTCGAATCAAAATCGGTCGAGCAATTGATCGGCAACCTCGATGCGGTCCCCGCGGACATCCGCGGCGCGGTCCGGAACAACGGCGGCGGTCACGCGAACCATTCCTTTTTCTGGAAACTGCTCGGGCCAAAAGCCGGCGGCGCGCCCTCGGGCAAGCTCGCGGACGACATCAAGGCCGCGTTCGGCGGATTCGACGCCTTCAAGGAAAAATTTGAAGCGGCTGCCGTCAGCCGTTTTGGCAGCGGCTGGGCGTGGCTGGTCGTGAATCATGGGAAACTGGAAATCGTCTCGACCGCAAACCAGGACAGTCCCCTGATGGGCAAGGCCGTCTCCGGCGCGGAAGGGACCCCGATTCTCGGCGTGGACGTCTGGGAACATGCCTATTATCTGAAATACCAGAACCGCCGCGCCGAGTATCTCAAGGCGATCTGGAACGTGGTGGATTGGGCGGGAGTCGCCCGGAACCGCGACGCGGCCAGGTAGCTTTTGGCGGTATCGGGGTGGCGACGAGCCGTCGCCACGTTCGGGATTTGCGACTTTCGGCTTTGAAGTTGATCGGCGGCTGACTATAACCAGCGCGTGTCCGGGCCGTTTGCACACCCAATCAATGCCGCCACGCGCTATTGCGCAGTGTTTGGTTGCCCCATCAAACACTCAGCTTCGCCCGCCATGCAAAACGCCGGCATGGCGGCTCTCGGCCTGAACTGGCGTTACCTCGCCTTTGAAGTGCGACCCGAGGATTTGCGCGCCGCCCTGGCCGGCGCCAAGGCCATGCAGTGCATCGGCCTGAACCTGACCGTGCCGCACAAGCTGCTCGCCATCGACATGGTGGATGTGCTCGATGAATCCGCCAAAACCTGGGGTGCCGTGAATACCATCCGTTTCGAGGGACGCGACGCCGCCGGCGGGTGGAAACCTCTGCATCAGTTCGAAACGGGCTCCCCCGAAAAAATCCGCCTGCAGGGTTTCAACACGGACGCGGATGCCATCCTGCGGTCGGTGCGCGAAGATTTGGAGCTGGAGTTGCGCGGCGCCCGGGTGCTGCTGCTGGGGGCCGGAGGGGCCGGGCGCGTCGCCGCACTGAAGCTGGCGTCCGAAAATGTCGCCGAATTGTTCCTCGTCAATCGCACGCCGGCCAGAGCGGGGTCTCTCGCCGCCGAAATCAGGCGGCGTCATCCCAACGTCAAAATACAACTGGACTATCCCCGTGGCGAGGTTGACCTGGCGATCAATGCGACGTCGCTCGGCCTGGCCGTAAACGACACGTTGCCGGTGGACGGAAAGCGGTTTTCCCTGCGCCAGGCCCGCTCGGTGTACGACATGATCTATCGCCCGGCGGAGACGCCGCTGCTGACGGCGGCAAAAGCCGCCGGCTGCCACACCGCCAATGGCATCGGCATGTTGCTGTACCAGGGCGCCAAAGCCCTGGAAATATGGAGCGGCAAACCCGCCCCCGTCGAACTCATGCGCCAGGCTTTGGAAAAGAATGTCTATGGTTGAAACGTGTCCAAAACCCCAAGCCCCCTGTCCAAAGTCGGCGTGCGGCCGGCTCCTGCGCCTTCGAACCTCGGCCCCCGCCGCCCATGGTTAACTCCATTTTCGATCCTCACAACTGGCTTGCCGTGCCCCACCATTTCTGGTCGTCGGTCTTTTTCGTTCTCGGCTGCATCGTGGGCAGTCTCCTCAATGTCTGCATCCATCGCCTGCCTCTGGGACAGAGCATCATCTCGCCGCCCTCCCATTGTCCGCACTGCAAATACTCGATCCCGTGGTATCTCAATATTCCGCTGGTGACCTGGTTGTCGCTGCGGGGCCGATGCCGGAACTGCGGCGCGCCGATCGCCGTCCGTTATTTTCTCGTGGAGCTGTTGACCGGTCTGATGTTCCTGGCCTGCTGGCTCGCGTTCGGCCGCCAATCCGTGGCATTGACGCTCGTGTATTGCCTGCTTTTGTCGGGGCTCACGGCCGCGAGTTTCATCGATTTCGAGCATTTCATCATTCCCGACGAAATCACGATCGGCGGGATGGTTGGCGGCTTTCTCTGTTCCCTGGCCCTGCCGGGTCTGCAGGGACAGGAAACCCGGATCGCCGGTGCCGCGCAAAGCCTGCTGGGCCTCGCCGCCGGCTCGGGCCTCGTGTATGCCATCCTCCGCGCCGGCAAGTTCCTCTTCGGCCGCCAGCGGATTCCTCTGACGGCGAACAGCAAGATCATTTTCACCGAAACCGACTTGTGCCTGCCGGACCGCGAAATCCCCTATGAAGAATTGTTCTATCGACGATCGGATGTCATCGCGCTCCACGCCGAGAGGGTCGAGCTGGCGGACCGATGTTACCGGGACGTGCTCATCTGCCTTGCGCCCGAACGGCTGCGGATCGGCGACGAGGAATTCAACCCCGAGAGCATTCCCCACATGGAAGTGGTCAGCACGGAAATTGTTCTGCCCCGGGAAGCCATGGGCCTGGGTGATGTCAAATTCATGGCGGCCATTGGCGCATTCCTCGGCTGGCAGGCCGTGTTGTTTTCACTCACCGTCAGCTCCATTATCGGGTCGATCGTCGGCATCACGCTCATTTGCCTGCATCGACGTGAATGGTCTTCGCGATTGCCTTACGGCCCTTACATTGCACTGGCCGCGACCCTCTGGATCTTCTGGGGTCCATGGCTGATGGCGCTGTTTTTTCCCCGGTAACGCGCGGGTTATCTGAGTTGCAAATAGGTCCTCGCGCCCTGGGTTTTCATCCCGCCTGGCTGGCTTTCGGTGAGGAACAACCGCTCGGGTTCAACGTTGCCGGTCCTCAAAATGTACGCTCGGACCGCTTTGGCCCGGTCGGATGCCAATGCCTCAAATTCGCTGTCCGTGATCGGGATGCTCTTCCGCACGGCCAACTCGATATCCTCCGCGCCTCCAGTTCCCGGGGAATTGACCGCGGCGGCTGCGGGGCTGGATGCCACCGTATTATCCATGAGCATCGTGGCGCCTCTTTCGGCTTCGCCCGGCTTCGCCTCCGCCGCGCCCGGTGTTTTGTCCGCCGCAGTGGACGGCCGGACCGGGGTTGTGGCATTGGCCCCGGCTGGAACGATTTGGCCTTTCGACAGGGCTTCGTGGTAAAACGTCTTGATCCACGCCACCCGCTCCTCCGGTTCCAGTGTGACCTGATCCGGCGTGGTAGCTTCGCGCGCCGACTTGCGCAGGGACAGCCATTTCGCGGTGCGGAGCCGTTTTTCCAGCACCGCCCGGCGCAGGCCGTCACGATCTGCTTCCGGATCGACACTGCCTTCGATTTCC
>JBEKFT010000071.1:0-6774 GCA_050013175.1 Verrucomicrobiota bacterium | reverse complement strand
CGGTTTCACGGGCCGCCCGGGTCGTTTTTATCGATGCCACCGCGGACGCCGCAGCCGGAATTCAACTGCGCGAATTGACGCCCGCGGAAACCGGGCAGGTCATGGCCCATGCGGCCGACCCGCGGTCCGTGCTTGCCCTCGCGCGCGACGTGTTCGGCCATTCTCCAGCAGCCTGGTGGCTGACGATTCCTGTCGAAAAGTTTGAGTTCGGCGACGAGCTTTCTCCCCTTGCCCGCCGGGGTGTGGAACTGGCATCGGAAAGAATTCAGGCCCTGGCTCGGAATGTTGCAGACGTCTGAATCCGCGTCTCAGCGGTTCGAGAGCCGGGCCGCCAGATAACGGTCCATGGCAGCAGCGGCCTCGCGGGCATCGCGCACCACCTCCGACAGAGGCGCGGGTCCGCGCACAATCGATCCGCCGGCGAACACACCGGGCAAGTTGGTCATCTGGCTGGCATCGACGACGATGCGGCCGTGTCCATCCACGACCACCTCGGCGAAATCACCCACACGCGGCAGCCGGGCAGGCCCGAAACCATAGGCCACCAACACCACGTCCGCCGGAACATCGAACTCGATGTCGGCACGGAGCTTCACCTCGGGCTGTTCCGAAACGCCGGGATCTCCCAACTCGGTGTTCCTGCAGCGCACCGCCGTCACTTCGCCCGCACTGTTGCCGATCACCGCCACCGGCTGGCTCAGGAACACGAACTCCGCGCCCTCCTCCAGAGCGTTCGCGTATTCCTCCCGGTCCGCGGCCATGGTCGCCGCGTCGCGCCTGTAAACGCACAGCGCCTCGCGCGCTCCGCGACGGATCGCCGTGCGCAGTGCATCCATCGCGGTGTCGCCTCCGCCCAGCACGACGACACGCCGGCCTCGAACCTCCGGCGTCGGCTCTCCCGGTGTTGCCCCGGACCCGGATTGGCGCACGAACGCATCGGCCGGAAAAACGCCCCGCAGGCCCGCCCCCGGCACCTCCAGGGGCACCGCATCCGAACGATTGAACCCCAGGAACACCGCGCCAAACTCCCTCCGCAGATCGCGCAGATGCACGTCCCGTCCGCAAACAACATTCATGCGGAACCGGACGCCCCGCCGCTCAAGCGATTCCACCCTGCGTCCGACCAGCTTCGTGTCCACCCTGAACCCGGGCAGCCCGTTCATCATCCGGCCGCCCGGCTTCTGGCGGGAGTCCAGAACGGTGACCGCGTATCCCCGGCGAGAGAGCGCATCGGCGGCGACCAGGCCGCAGATGCCGGAACCGATGACCGCCACGCGCCGGCCCGTCAACGGCGCGACTGGCGGCTCCGACAAACCGTGCTTCCAGCCATAATCCACCAGGAACCGCGTGATCGAACGAATTGGGACGGATTCCGCCCTGCCCTCCAACACGCAGGCCGCCTCGCACCGGCGTCCACCAGGGCAGACATGCGAGGCGATTTCAGGCAGGGTGGTCGTTGTGAAGAATAATTGCGCGGCTTCCTTGAAGTGTCCGTCGGCCGCGAGCGCCAGCAGTTCCACAATCGGGGTTTCCAGCGGGCAGGCCGCCACGCAGCTCGGGTTCGGACATTGGATGCAGCGGCTGGCTTGCTCGCGCGCCGTCGCTTCATCGTACGGCTGGCTCGTTTCCCGAAAATCGGAGACTCGATTTGCGGCCGGACGCTTCGGGGGCTCCACCCGGTCCACCTCGCGCCATGCATATTTGGCGTGCCAATCCGGCCTGAGCCTCGCGTTCATAGTCCTCAATACTCTGAGCAGTTGCCGGCCCGTTCCCTCACCCGCCCGCGTCTGCCACACCGACAACCCTTCGGCACTTGTTAACTCACTTTAACCGTCCCATCCGACAAGACAAGTAAAAATAATACTGCGTCCATAGAAACAATGCCTTTTCTAATGATCTGTAGCCGCCAATGTGAATTGGCGGACCCATCTCTCGCTGGGGATGTCCACCGTTTCGCAACGGCGGTTACGGAGGCTCGGTTCATGGGGAGGGCGGCCCTGCGCCGGCAGGCGAGTGGCAGCTCGGCCCTGCCGTTTCGCTGGGTGTGTTCAGGGCGTGTTGCCCAAACCGGGCGGAGCGCGGACAGCCATGTCCGCGAGAATCCTGCATGCATGAGGATGCGAGGAGTTCCCGAGAGGCAACTTTCTAATGCCTGACACATGTGTGCGCCAAGAACCATTGGATTACCGGGCGGGTTTGAATGTAATGATGGCGTTCGTAAGGAGAAGGCGTTTGACGAGCGCGCGCGTAGCGAAAGGGCCGCCGGGAAACTGGGATGGACGCCCGAGTGCGACCCAAAACTGCACCGGCACCGTGACGCGCTGTTAAATGCTGCACCGATGCGGGGGTCCGACTCCCTCAAAGAATGGGTATTGTAGTCCGTGGACTGATAATGCTCCTCCCGCCAGTATCTTGCGCGATGCAGAAACACTCAGCCGAACTGCAAGAGTTGGGTCGCCGGATTCGGGCGGCCCGCTCGGCGTTGGGTTTCAGCCAGGAGCAACTCGCTTACGAGAGCGATATCGATCGCAGTTATATCGGCGGAGTGGAACGCGGGGAGCGGAACGTCACCTTCAAGGTTTTGTGCAGAATTGCGGCGGCGCTGCGGTGCGATGTGGCGGCGCTGACAAAGAACCTGCCCCAAAAACCGCGATGAAGTTCATCAGGACAGTCGTCGTATTTGATCGGGGTGGCTTGATCGAAAGCGAGCCATGGGCGCGGATGCACGAGACGATTACGGGCGCGGTGCAGAAGATTGTCCACCCGCCGGGCAACAACCGGTTTGTGATTCGCCGAAAGATTCCGAAAATGGACGCGCGAGGAAAGCCGAGCAAGCAATGGGTGCGGAACGGTGTGGTGCCGATAAAGCGGCAGTTTCTGGCGAACCTGACGGATACGGGGTGGCGAGCGGAAATGCCGGCGGGGCTTGAACGCGCAGTGCTGGCGCAGGCTGAACCAACAGCGAAAACTGCGCTGAAGGAATTCCCGTCAAAACGAGATTTCGCGTTCGATGACGCTAACTGGAGCGAAGTATTTCGCGATGGGCTTGGGGACTTCGATTTTTACTCTGAGTCGGCGAATGGGCTGCGGTGTGTCATTGAATGGGAAACTGGTAATATTTCGTCAAGTCACCGTTCCATGAACAAGCTGTGCTTGGTGATGCTTGCGGGCTTGATCGACATTGGCGTGGTGATTCTGCCAAGCCAGCGGCTTTATCGGCACTTGACGGACCGGATCGGGAACTGGGAGGAGTTGTCCCCCTATCTAGCTCTTTGGCATCACGTTGGCCGCAGCGTGAAGCGTGGGCTGTTGGCGGTGACAGTGGTGGAGCACGATGAGTTGACAGACGACACGGCAGTGCCGTTTATTTCGCAAGGCATCGATGGGCGCAGCGCCGAAGGGGCGGGCAAACTACTATAAAACGAGTGTTTTCTGGCGGGGTTCGGTGGCCCCGTTTGGCTGGATCTGGTAGCGGTCGGAACGGTGGCCGTTCTTGTGGCGCAAAAGAAGTGTCTCCCGCTTGAACAGAACGTTTTTCTCAAGCGCGATTTTCTCAAGGTATTTCAGGTCTTCTGACGTGTTGTGCAGGCGGGCGATAGCATCGGCACAGTGAAGCTCGGTCCCGCGCCAACGGCGCCCCAAGAGTTCAGCCGCAACGAAGGTGGTGCCTGAGCCGCCGAACGGGTCGAAGACAAGCGAGTCGGGATCGCTGGCCATTGCAAGGACACGGTCCAGCAGTTTCAAGGAGAGCTCATTTGCCTTGCGGCGTTTGTATTTCAAGTGGCGAACCGGTGGGATGTCGTCCCACACGTCAGCGAGATTGACGCCGCGCGGGTTCATCTTGTTTTTATAGCCGCCATAGTCGTGTTTTTCGCCGCCGCAGTGGCGGCACGTTTCAATGGGGAGACGGTCCGGATGGAAAATGGCCGGTTTCGGGCCTTTGACAAAATACAGCAGGGAGTAGTGCGAGGGATACAGGCGGCCCTGGATGGGGAGCCGGTAGGTCATGTTGATGGCGACCCAATGGCGGAAAGTCAACCGGCCGACCAGAAAATCTCCCAATCGGAGATTCCACTTGGGCAGGTTGTAAAGGAAGAAGGAGCCCCCGGGTTTGAGAAGCCTGACGGCCTCCGTGATCCAGCGCTTGCTCCAGTCAAGGTACACCTGCTCTTCCAATGCGTCATTGATCTTCGAGGAATAGGCTTTACCGAGGTTGAACGGCGGGTCAGCGAAGAGCAGATCCACCGACTCAGCTTTTAGAGCGGGCATAATCGCCAAGCAGTCGCCCTCGTAAAGCTGGCCAAAGTTGGTCTGAAATACCGGTTGCTGCGCCACGGTTCAAAAAATAGACCGTTCAAGACTGTGCGCAACATGAAAGGGAGAGATTGACAAGGATCATCGAATTGGGAGACTCGTGGCCATGGAGAGGGCAGAAGCAACTTGGCAGAAAAATCATTGGAAGTCAGCAGATCCGTCGGTGGTAATCGACGCACGACCGAAACTCGTGGCGCAGGTGCTCCAAAGCGGATTCACGCATAAGCTTTTTCCAGGTCACCTACAGCTCATTCCGCAGATGCACGAGCTGTATGAAATGGAACTGGCTTCGGCGGAGGCCGCGCTGATGTCTGACGAGGAGTTGGTCCGGAACGCCGGTTATTTCGCCCGCGTTGGCGATGACTGGACGCGGCACTTTCTGATTTGCAGCGGCGAGCCGCTGCGGTTGCCCAAGCACTCGTCTTCGCAGTTGCGTTCGTTTTTCCAGACCAACCAGTTTCGCACTGGCTACGCCACTCATGGTCTTTTTCCCTACCGGGGGAAGTTTCATCCGCAGATGATAAAGGGGCTGCTGAATGCGATGGGGCTTCGCCCTGGTGATATGGTGGTGGACCCAATGATGGGGTCGGGCACAGTGCTGATCGAGGCAAAGTTGATGGGCATTAAGTCGATCGGACTGGACGCAAGCCCATTCTGCCGCTTCATGGTGCAGGCCAAGCTCGACGGATTGACGATTCCTCTGAAACCATTGCAGACAGCTTGCCGGGAGAGCAGATCTGTTTTTGAACATTTTAAGAAGCGGGCGGGCCCGGCGAAGACGGGCAGCAAGGCGCTGTACTACGTTCCGACTGGGTCGGTGGATGGTGCCTTCATGGATGGGTCATGCCCGTTCAGGTACGACCCCAGCTTTGGTGTATTGCCAGGAGAGTGTGAGGCTGCGGTGGTTTATAGTTTCTTGCTGCTCGCCTATCTTGACAGTGCCGGATACAGCGAGCGGAGTGAGCGAAAGGCTCCTTACGACCAGTTCCACGCAATTTTGGAGCGTTATTGTTTTGTTGCAGAGAAGATTCAGAACGTGGTCGGCGGATTTGAGTCTGAGATGGCTGAGGCGTCGGCGCTCCAAGGCGATGCGAGGAAACTGCCGCTTGATGACGGATCGGTGGATGGGGTGCTCTTCTCCCCGCCTTACAGCTTCGCAATTGATTATCTGGAGAACGATTCGTTCCACTTGGGCTACCTGGGCGTCGATCTGGAGTCGCTTCGGAAGGACATGGTTGGACTCCGGGGGAGGTCGTTGCGGGAGAAGTTTGACCTATATCGGCACGACATGGCGCAGGTGATGGCAGAGTGCGCCAGAGTCCTACGACCAGGGCGGTTTTGCACGGTTGTTGTGGGAACAAACAACAATCAGCTTAGCAAGATTCTGGGCACCTCACCGGAAGAGGTCGCCGGAATTGACCAACTGATCTCTGGTTGGGCAGGTGATGTCGGCCTGCATCTGGTGCGGAAGCTGAGTCGGCAGATCCGGGGAATGTCGAACACCATGCGCACCGAGTACATCGTATTCCTGCAGAAGTGGTAGGGTCTGATTTGATTGATGCTTTCCTTTTGGGAAGTAACGGTTAGGTTTCCGGTCGGCGGACTGTTGCCGCTGTGGTTCGGCCGCCTGAGAATCGGAAATGGGATAAAAGGAATAATAATGACGACGAAACTTGCCAGTGCCTATCGGACCGGAGCGCGCATTTATGCCGCTTCAATGCCGGTCAGCCAACCGGCCGCCGAACCTATCCGGAAATTACTCTTGGCAGGCGCTCAGTGGAACTCCCGGTCCCGCGTCACCGCGGGGCTCCCGTGACTTGTGGATAGGTCGAGCGATTTTTTGGGGCACAGCTCGACGCAGTATCCGCAGGAGATGCAGCGCAGGCGGTCGATCGCCCACTTCTTTTGCGCCCGGTTTACCAGCAATGCGCCGGTGGGACACTTCTTGGCGCAAACGGTGCAATAGACGCAATTGTCCTTGGTGAAAACCAATTGCCCGCGCGACCCCGCGAGGGCGCGGCGCGGCTCGAACGGGTAGCGGCTGGTCGCCGGTTTGGCCAGCGCCCACCTCAAAGCCAGCTTCGACATTTCGAAATAACCCATATCACCTTTCCGTGCAACTGATACACGGGTCGATCGTGAGCACGATCATCGGCACGTCGGCCAGGTCGCAGCCGGGCAGGATTTTCAACATGGCGGGGAGATTGGCGAACGTCGGGGTGCGCACCCGGAACCGCTGCAGGTTTTTCGTCCCGTTGGCCTTCAGGTGATAGACGACCTCGCCGCGCGGCTGCTCGGTGCGCGTGATGGTTTCCCCGGCCGGGTTGCCCGTTACTTTCACGGCGATGTCGCCGTCCGGAATCTTCCCGAGCGCCTGCCGGATAATCCCCGCGGATTGGAACAGTTCCTCACAGCGCACGGCGCAGCGGGCGTAGCAATCGCCCTCGTCGCGCGTGACCG
>JBEKFT010000070.1:0-6802 GCA_050013175.1 Verrucomicrobiota bacterium | reverse complement strand
CGGCACGATGGGCGATCGAGGCGTCCCCGGATTCGAAATCCTGGAGGACGCTCTCCGTGGGGACCAACGCGTCGGTCCATCTCGCGGTGATGGTTTCCTCGGCGCCGGCAATGTTCTTCCGCCTGAGAAGCGGAAGCCCGGGTGTTCGCCTGGAGTCGCAGTACCCGCAGACCAACGGATTTCCCAACTCCTTCACCCTCACCTCAACGGGCGCAACTCCACAGCAGTGGACCCTCGACGCATCCACGGATTTGAAAATGTGGAGCGCTTTCTGCACCGGGTCGAATTCGCCCGTGAATGCCGCCGTGATTGTTTCCCGGGCTCCCTCCCTGTTCTTCCGCTTGAAAGGCCTGTAGCCAGCGGCCCTCCCCACCGTTCCGCGCCCGGGTCTTCATGAACCGCCCGTTGGAGCGCGGACAGCCTTGTCCGCGCGAACCGGTGTTCAGGGACTCGAGGACATGGCTTCCGCGCTCCTTCACCAGCACTCCGGCGCTTTTTCTGACCCGAAATCAGTCAATTTCACAGTTTTTGGACAGGGGATCATGACAGGCATGCTGAGTTGCAAGGGGTTGTCTTGGTGGTACATCCGAAGCTTGAAAGGAGGACTGCGAGCAGCTTTAAGTGGCCACAATTCCGCATACATCGGCAGTCGGCCCGAGCCAGACTCTCAGAACTGCGCGGCGTGATTGCGAACGTTCTCTCTGGCTCTTCACTCTTCTTTTCACGTTCCTCCTGTGCGCGCCGGGTGCCGTGGCGGAACCCCGATTCGTTCCCGGTCAAATCCTCGTCCGACCCAGGGCTTATCTTTCCGAAACGAACTTTCAGGGAAAGCTAAGGGCCCGCGGGGCCATGAACCGCCGAACGCTGCGCCATCTTAACGTCCGGATCGTCGCCGTTCCGGAGAGCAGCGCGGACTCGGTTCTGGCCGCGCTGCAACACGATCCGGATATTGAATTCGCCGAGCGGGATTATCTCGCCCAGGCGGCTTTTCTGCCCAATGACCCGGATGTCGTCTCAGGCAACGAATGGCATCTGGCCACCATCCAGGCTCCCCAAGCCTGGAATTTCACGACCGGGCTGAGCAACGTCATCGTCGCGGTTCTGGATTCAGGCATCGACGCGTCGCATCCGGATCTCGCAGGCCGGATTGTGCCCGGCTACGATTTCCTGGATAACACCAACGATACCACGGACGATTTCGGCCACGGCACCGCCGTGTCGGGCACGATCGTCGCCGCAGGCAACAATGCACTGGGTGTGGCGGGGGTCGCTTACTCCACCCGCCTGCTTCCAGTCAAGGTCATGGATTCCTCCGGATTCGCGTCCTACTCCTGCATCGCAGAGGGCATCAACTATGCCGTGGACCAGGGCGCCCGCGTCATCAACATCAGCATCGCGGGCAGTTCCCCCTCCAGCACACTCCAGGACGCAATCCATTATGCCTGGAGCAACAACGTCGTCGTTGTGGCGGCGGCGGGTAACAATGCCAATAACACCCCCCAATACCCGGCGGCATGCGACGGCGTCGTCGGAGTCTCCGCCACCGAACCGGACGATTCCCTGGCCTGGTTTTCCAGCTACGGCAGTTTCGTGACGCTTTCGGCTCCCGGCGACAACATCTGGACGACACAGGATGATCCGGGCCAGCCGTACGGCGCCTGGCGCGGAACGTCGTTTGCCAGTCCCATTGTGGTGGGTGTGGCCGCATTGGTCGCCTCGGAGGACCCCTCGTTGTCGAACACGCAGATCGTGTCTATCCTGGAAGAAAACGCCGACGACCTGGGCCCAGCCGGTTACGACACTTCCTTTGGCTACGGCCGGGTCAATGCCTACCGCGCCGTGAGGGCGGCCAGCCAGGAACGGGGCGCTCTGCCGCCCATGTACCCCGCTGGGCCATCGGTGATGCTATCCAGCCCGGCCGATTCGGCGCAGTTCCCACCTGGCACAGCCGTGACGGTTGCGGCGAATGCCTGGGACGGCACCGGCAGCGCGCAGGTCACGAACGTTTTGCTGCTGGCGAACGGGGACCAGTTCTCGAGCGTCGCGTCGCCTCCTTATACGTCGAGTTGGACCCCCGCCGGGCCCGGTGACTATACGCTCACCGCACTGGCGATGGATGATCAGGGCGGCTGGTCCACCTCTCCGCCTGTGGCGGTCCAGGTCCTCGGACCCGACACCAACGCGCCCTCCATTGCGATTACGCACGGACCGCCCAACGGATCGCGGTTGACGTCGCCGCAAGTCGTGCTGGCCGGGACGGCCAGGGACAATACCGGGGTTGATCGCGTCGAGGTTCAGGTCGATGGCGGCCAAACGCAGGTTGCGGAAGGCACCACGCGATGGAACGCGCCAGTCCTGCTCGCGCCCGGGAGAAATGTCATCCAGGTTCGCGCCGTGGATGTCGCGGGCAACATTTCCTCCACCGCCTCGCGCACCTTGACTTACGTCGTGATGATCCCGGTGGTCGTGGAGACAAACGGGTGGGGGAGTGTGGCACCGAACCTGGATGGCAGGGCGTTGGAGATCGGACGGGTCTATACGATCCGGGCGGTTCCCGGACCCGGCCAGGCATTCGCCGGATGGAATGGGGTGCTGTCGCCATGGCCCGTGTTGAGTTTCGTGATGCAGAGCAACCTGGTTCTGGTGGCAGACTTTGTTCCGAGTCCGTTCCCGGCCGCGAAGGGCAGCTACGCGGGCCTGATGGCGGACACGAACGGCGTTCTGCCGGACAACTCCGGCTATTTCAGGATCAGCATGACGGGGTCGGGACCGTTCACCGGCAAGCTGTTGGTCGGCGGAAAGGGGTATGGGTTCCACAGCCGGTTTGATGTCGCCGGCGACGCGGCGCTGACGGTGAAGCGCGGCAAGCTGAGCCCGATCGCGCTGGCGTTTCACGTGGACCTAACCAACGGCACGGGCCAGGTCATCGGTTCCGCAACGGACGGAGGCTGGGCCTCCGAACTGGCCGGTAACCGGGACGGTTTCAACGCGAAATCAAACCCCGCGCTGCAGGCAGGCTCGCGCGCCTTCATCCTGGAGCGCGCGGATGATGCCGCGGTCGCTGCCGCGACTGGATCCAGTGTGATTTCGAGGAGCGGCCGCGCGCGGGTCAAAGGCAGATTGGACGACGGACGCGCCTTCAGCGCGGCGAGCCTGCTGGCCCGGGATGGCGATTACCCGTTCTACCTCTCGTTCAGACGCGGCAATGAGGTGGTCGTTGGCTGGCTCAATTTCCCCGCCGCGCCGGCCCCGGCCGCCAGCGGGACCGTGCTTTGGGTCCGATCCGGCACCAATACCTTTGCCGCCGCGTTGCAGGCAGCGTCTGCGCCCTGATACCGTCCGAACCGCGAAGGAAGTCTGGCAGTCTGATATCGTCCTCGTCGTTACGCCTTCCGCCCTGGCTGCAGCCCTGTCACGGGCAGCATCCCACAAGGAGTTCCGCCTTTGGGAAGTCGGGGATTCCGGCAGGCAAACAGTTCAGGCAAATATCATGGCGGAAGGGCATCCGTTCACATAAGTTCCAGCGACATTATTTGCCGTTGAACGATGACTTACGCGGACGCCATCCAATTCCTCTACAGCCTTCGCCTGTTCGGCGCGAAATTCGGTTTGGAGAACACCTTCAAGCTCGCCGCGCTGGCGGGTGACCCGCAGAACCGGCTTCGCTTCATCCACGTCGCCGGCACCAACGGCAAGGGTTCCACGTGCGCGATGCTCGAAAGCATCTATCGCGCGTCGGGCCTGCGCGTCGGATTGTTCACCTCGCCCCACTTGGTCGGCTTCGCCGAACGCATCCAGGTCAACCGCCGGTTCATCGGCGAATCGGATGTGGTCCGGCTGGTGGCGGAACTGAGGGAACTGAGTTTCAAGTTCGGGAAGCCGGCGGCATCCGGACTCGCGGAAGCCGGAGGTCCCGGCCTGGACCTCCACCCCACGTTTTTTGAATTCATCACCGTGATGGCGTTGCGCTATTTCGCCGGGCAGAAATGCGACCTTGTGGTTTGGGAGACCGGCCTGGGGGGACGGCTCGACGCGACCAACATTGTCACCCCGCTGGCAAGCGTCATCACCAACATCGGCATCGAACATTCCGAATGGCTCGGAGATACCTTTGAAAAAATCGCCGGGGAAAAGGCCGGAATCATCAAACCCGCCGTGCCGGTCATCACGGCGGCAAGACCGGGCGAAGGGCTTGAGGTTATCGCGTCGGAGGCCGCGCAGAAGAAGGCGCCGCTGACGGTCGTCGGGGCGCTGCAGGCCGTCCGTCCGCCGCTGGACGCGATCGACCTTCCGCTCCACGGTCCGCACCAGCGTCTCAACGCCGCGACCGCCGCGGCCACCGTTCGGGCGCTCGAAAAGCTGATCCCCGTCGGCAACGCCGCGCTCCGCGCGGGCCTCGAATCGGTCCGTTGGGCGGGCCGAATGCAGCGGGTGCAGGAGGCGTCGGGACGAACCCTCGTTCTGGACGGCGCGCACAATCCCGCCGGCGCCGAGGCGCTGCGCGTGGCGATCGAGGCCGAATTCCCCGAATCCAGGCCCACCCTCGTTTTTGGCGTCTTCCGGGACAAGGACTCGGCCAGCATGTGCCAATCGCTGGCGCCGCTGGCCGGGCGGCTCCTGCTCACGCCGATCCACAGCGACCGGACCGAAGATCCCGCCAGACTGGTGTCCGTTTGCCGGGAGGCCAACCCTCGGGCCCGCCTCGAGGTCTGCGCCTCGCTCGCCGACGCGCTGGAGAGAGCGGCCGGGGATCCCTTCGTCGTCATCGCAGGCTCGCTTTACCTTGTTGGCGAGGCGCTGGAATTGCTGCACCTGGCCGGTGCGACGGCGGAAGACGAGAAGAAATTGAATGAGTGGCTGCCGCAACGATAACGCGCGCCCCGCCGGCAATCGCGGCGGAGCCTCCAACCAGGCCTTCAGTTGACCCTGCACGTCCAGGCCGTCACGTTCGATGTCGGTGGAACCTTGATGACACCGTGGCCCTCGGTGGGGCACGTCTATGCCGAAGTCGCCGCCCGGCACGGGATCGCGAACGTTACGCCCGATTTACTGCAGGCCCGGTTCCGGGACGCCTGGCGGACGCGCCGGCACTTCAACCACGCGCGCGCCGGGTGGGAGGAACTGGTGGATGAAGTCTTCCACGGCCTGGCGGCGGCACCGCCGAGCGCAACCTTCTTTCCGGAACTTTACGAATGCTTCACCCAGCCGGCGACCTGGCATGTTTTCGACGAGGTCAGACCGACGCTCGACGCCCTGGCCGCACGCGGCTTCAGGCTGGGGATCATTTCCAACTGGGACGAGCGCTTGCGCCCGCTGCTCCGGCGTTTGCACCTCGAGGATTATTTTGAAGCCACGATCATTTCCTGCGAGGCCGGCGCCGCCAAACCGGCGCGAGTCCTCTTCGACCAAGCGGCGGCCGGGTTCGGGCTGCCGCCCGGCTCCATCCTCCACGTCGGCGACAGTCTGGAGAACGACGTGCGCGGCGCCGAGGCTGCGGGGTTCCAGGCGCTGCACCTCCGGCGCGGCGCCGGCAAGGCCGGAAAGGAAGCGCTGGCAGACCTGTCCGGCCTCTTGACCAGAATTGCTGCGCCAACGGCAAAAACAGATAAGTCTGTGTAAAGGAATGTCTCCGTGTTGCTAATACTTGGCGCCGCCTCGTTGACGCTGCGGCGGTCTCCTCATTAGACTGCCTCTCGTATCGTGGCGCGAAGCAGGTTTCAATGACAGTTGTCGGCAACATTTTTGGATCGTCGCTGGGAAAAAAGTATCTCATGGCCGTATCGGGCTGTGTGCTTTTTTTGTTCGTGGTCGCGCATCTTTTGGGGAATCTCCAGGTCTTCCTCGGTCCCGAGGCGATCAACCGCTACGGATCTTTTCTGCAATCGAACGTCGAGTTGCTCTGGCCGGCGCGGATCGTTCTGCTCCTCATGCTCGGGCTGCACGTGTGGTCGGCCGCCCAGGTTTCCCTGGAGAACAAGGCCGCCCGCCCGGTTGCCTACGCCGAGCATCAGGCGGTCGGCTCCAGCCATGCTTCCCGCACGATGATGATGAGCGGGACCCTTATTTTCGTGTTCGTCATCTATCACCTGTTGCACTACACGGTGATGGTGCGGGCGGTGAATCTGACCGGACGGGATTTCGCCGCCAAGCCGGAGTTCTACGACGGGCTGGGGCGCCACGATATCTTCAAGATGATGGTGGTTGGATTCAACAACGGCTGGGTGTCCGGCTTCTACATTCTCGGCGTTGCGCTGCTTTGCCTTCACCTCAGCCACGGCGTGAGCAGCATGTTCCAGTCGCTCGGCTGGAAGAACAAGGCGTGCGGTCCGTTTCTCGACCGGTCCGCCCGCGGGGTCGCCTGCCTGATTTTCATCGGCTACACGTCGATCCCGGTGGCGATCCTGCTGGGTTACGGAAGGGAGGCGTTGAAATAGCCGCCTATGACCCTCGATCCCGGAATTCCGGCCGGCCCGATCGCTCAGAAATGGGACCGGCACAAGTTTGATCTGAAACTGGTCAACCCGTCGAACAAGCGGAAGTTCGAGGTCCTCGTCGTGGGCAGCGGCCTGGCGGGCGCCTCGGCGGCGGCGGCGCTCGCCGAACTGGGTTACCAGGTCAAGTGTTTCTGCTTCCAGGACAGTCCCCGGCGCGCGCACAGCATCGCGGCGCAGGGCGGCATCAATGCGGCGAAGAACTATCAGAACGACGGGGACAGCGTTCACAGGCTCTTTTACGACACGATCAAAGGCGGCGATTTTCGGTCCCGCGAGGCCAACGTGTACCGGCTCGCCCAGGTGAGCGC
>JBEKFT010000069.1:0-6820 GCA_050013175.1 Verrucomicrobiota bacterium | reverse complement strand
AAATCCGTCCTGGCCAACAACGAGGACGGCAAGCTGTATCGCTGGGATTTAACCTCGAACACGCTTTCCGAAACGAACGTCCTGACCACGGGCATCGGCGAGGCCTACACGCCCACCCTGGTCGGCGTGGATGGAACCGTCTTCGCGATCAATAATGCCACGCTTTTTGCGATCGGCCGTTGACGAATGCACACTCCACGATTGAATCTGTTCACGGTGCTGTCCGGCCTGGCGTTGCTGGTGTCCGCCGAGTCAGCGCGGGCTGACCTGGCCTTCGAGCTGACACCCGCGGTGGAGTCGGGCGTCGTGAGCAACGAAATCGTCTTCAACGGAACGCTGATCAACACGAGCCCGACGGACACTCTGTTCCTCAACAGTATCCAGTTCAGTTTCATCGACGCGGCGGCCGGCTATCTCGCGGCCGACACGAACGTGTTCTTTGCGAATGTTCCCGGGATTCTGGCGCCCCTTGAAACTTACAGCGACGTTGTATTTGCGATCGTGCTTAACCCGGCGGCTCCGCCCGGCCAGTATTTTGGCATCGTCACCGTCCAGGGCGGGACGAACATTTTTGACTCAACCGATCTGGCGAGTCCGATATTTGAAGTCTCGGTGCCCCTGCCCGCGCTGAGCATCGCGCTCTCGGGCACCAACGTCGTCGTCTCGTGGGCGTGGTCTTCATCGGGCTTCGTCCTCCAGCAAAACTCCGATCTGACCACGACGAACTGGATTACGGTGACGAACAGCCCGGCTGTGACAAACTGGCAAAATCAGTTGCTCGTGTCACCGGGCGCCGGCGACCGATTCTATCGGCTTCTACGCCCGTGACATTGCCCCGGGTTTGGATCACCAAGCCTTCCTTCACCAGATCGAGGTTCGCCTCGATGACTTGTTTCTTCAGATTTTCAAGCATGATTCATGGTATAATGAGTATTCAGGGAATGGCTCATTTACTCCCAAGCAGCTTTGCCCTCTGAGACTCATATTCTGAATTCGAGATCGCCCCGGAGTCTTTGGCCTTCTGCAAGTCAATCAATTGCTGGCCAATAGTGGGCTGGACGGTTTCGTTTTTGTGCCCGCCACCCACTTGCCAGGAGCATCCGGCAAGAAGTGTCACGGCCGAGAGAAGGATGAGTGCGGGGATGAATAATTTTTTCATGGGCCTCTAAAGTGATTCGTTGTTACCTGACCCTCCATCTCAAAGTTTGGCCGCTTTGTCCAACTCAAAGATGACACTCAACCCACCAAAACGGAGCGCGTCCACCGCCGCCTGCGCTTCGCAGAGCCGGAACGATTCCGTTAGTCTGGGGAGCGCACCCGCCTCGGGTGCGGTGGCGAGCGCCCTCGCCCACCACTGGGAGCCTCGGAGCCGGTCGCACCATTCATTTCGTGCTGCTGCGATCGAACCGACCGGCGAGGGCGCCGGTCGGAACACGCGAGGGCGCGTGTTCTCCCCCTTTTCAACTGAATCGTTCCACCTGAGCCGCTCATCCACCGAAATGGCTTTCCCAGCACAAACAAACCCGTATCCTCGTTTTGAAACGATCGTCGATGCAGAAACCCAATTGCGTTCCAATCCCTTGCTCATTCTGCCATGAAAATCAGCCGCTGTTTTGTCGCTGCCGGAGTCCTTGCGCTGTGTGCCATCATCTCGTCCGCCGAAACCTCAGCCTTCGGCGATGAACCTCCCCGAGGCCAATTCGATGGGAACACGGATATTGGTTCGCCGGAAATGGCCGGGTCCGCCAGTTACGACGCCGCCCGCCAGGAATATGTCCTGGCCGGCAGCGGGATCGACATGTGGGGTTCGCACGACCAGTTTCATTTTCTGTGGAAACGAATGAAGGGCGATTTCATCCTTCGCGCCCGGTTCCAGTTCGTCACCAAAGGCGTGGAAGCGAATCGCAAGGTTGGCTGGATGATCCGTTCCAGTCTTGACGTGAGCGCCCCGTACATTGATGTCGCGGAACACGGCGACGGCCATGCCTGCCTGCAATATCGCCGAAGCCAGGGAACAAATACCCAGGATGTCCTCTTGCCGATCACCGATGCCGACGTCATCCAGCTTGAGCGGAAGGGAAACACTTATGTCATTGCGGCCGCGCACTCGGGCGAACCCTTCGTCAGCGCTCAGTTGTCGGACCTGGCGCTGCTCGACAGTGTGTATGCGGGGTTGTTCGTTTGCGCTCACAACGGGAAAGTGATCGAAAAGGCGGTCTTCCGCGATGTCTGCATCATTCAGCCCGCGAAAGCGGCGTCTGTTCCCTAAGAGCCTGTCGGATTTAGGTTTCGAACCAGGGTGTGATCAAGAGGCATAGGCAGTTATTAAGTAAGGATGAGAGTTGGGGACTGGTGGAGGGAATTGGCAGCAACAATGCGGAGTCTGTGTCATGGCTTCTCAGGTCCAGCGAACGGCCAACCGGCGGCAGTTCAGGGCCATTGCCGAAGTCCGTGCCCAGGTCCCCGCGGCGCATCGGGCCGAGTTCGACGACCTGCCCGGCGAGGCCCGCCTCACTTACCGCCTCCGCGACGGGCGTGGCGTTTAACGGATAGGAATTCGCTTTTCGCGCGCCCGCTCGAACCGACCACTGCGCGGGTGAATGTTGGGGTTGATTTTGCTGCCGCTTCTGTTAACTTTGAACAATTCCATTTATGCGCACTATTACAACAGTGCATTTCCGGCCTGCTCTTGCCATGGCCTTGCTCTTGGGCGCAACTTTGGCGGCATCGCTAACTGCGGCATCGCTGACCATCCCGCCGGGCGGCCTGGCCGGGACGAAATCGGGTAATGATTTAATTTTGTCGTTTCCGACGACCAGCCCGGACCTCTACACGGTGCAAACTTGTCCGGACTTGCTGCAGCCGTGGACCAATTTTCAGTCAGGGATCCAAGGCGATGGAACCGTGAAGACGGTTACGATCACCAATGCGCTCTCGGGCGGCAAAGGGTTTTATCGGTTTTTGAAACAAAAGCCAGCGGACCTGCTGTTGCCGCAGTCCATGGCCTTCGCCATTCTGGGCTACTCCTGCGGCGGGATCAGGGAGCAGGCGTACGTAACCAGCTTCGATCCCACCAGCGGATATCCGACGGGCGACGTGTACCTGTCAACCACTTGCAGCGGCAGCGGTCGCGGCAGCCACCCGACCACGCACACGGCTTGGGCCGCCGTGACCTGGGACTTGACCGGCAACGTGGTCTCCGCGACGACGCTCTCGAACACGGCGGCGGTCGATCCAACGTTCACTGCCACCGACGCGTACGGCGACATTATATATAACGCCGGCGCGGCAGCGTATCTCGTCGTTCCCCTTCCGGCTGCGCCGACCGGCGTGACCACCGTTCAGTCGGGGGATCAGTTTCAGGTTTCCTGGATGCCGAAGGGGGTAAATCCGGCCGCAGTCGTGTCGACAACGGTGACAGCGATGCCGGTCAACTCAACGGCTTCGGTCCTCACGACAACCGTGGCCGGGTCGGCTTCAAATGGGGTCATCTCCTCGCTGCAGCCCCAGACAACGTATCAGATCACCGTCGTGAACACGACCATCAGCGGGTCCAGTCCGGCGTCGACTCCGATCAGTGTGACGACATCTCCAGCCTCGGTCCCACCTTCGGCCCCCACCGGAGTCACGGCTAGTTGGGCCAACCTGGACCCCACGGGCGCGACTGACACGCTCGTCGCAACCTGGCAGGCGGCCGATCCGGGCAACAGCCCGATCGACCAGTACCTGGTCACGATCACCGGCAGCGACGGCGCTGGCACATCCAAGCAGACGGTGTCCGGAACGACGCTGACAGCGAGCTTTACCGTGGACTACATCCCGAACTGGTCGGTGACCGTGCAGGCGCACAACGCCTTCGGATGGGGTCCCTCGTCGAGCGTTTTTAAGCTGGGAGGCCTGTAGCTGAGAGTCGTGGGTCGTTGGGGGGAATGTGCGGCTCGCTGCTTTTGTGTTTTGTGTAAGTCGTTAGGATAGGACAAACTACGACAACATGCCGGGTTGTCGGGCGTTTGGTCTGCATTCCTTCCTGCCGAGCGCTCGGTCTGCATTCCCGGCCGATCATCCTCGACGCCGTGGACGCCCTGGATTTGTGTCAGGTTAAGGTCAACACCCGGGGCACCGGCAGCGAATAATATCCTCCGCCCATGCTGCTGGGCTTGCTCATTTACACCTATGCCACCGGCACGTTCGGCAGCCTCCGACATCGGAGGCATTCGCGGTTTTGTCGATCCGGAACACCCTCAACCCGACAACTCGTGGTCCTGGGCCGGGTGGATGCCGAACTGGACGAGTTTGGCTTTCATGGTGATGCGGGAAATGCCAAGCCAGCGCGCGGCCTTGGCCTGGTTGCCATGGGCCTGCTGGATCGCCCGGGTGAACAGCTCGCGCTCGGCGGTTTCGAGGGCGCGCGCGTGGGCGTCGGCCAGTTCGCCACGGCGGGCAGCCGCCAGCATGTCGTCCACATACTCGCCAAAAGGTTGCGCCGGCGCATACGCCAGGGCGCTGGCTTTGTTCAGCGCGGTGTGGATATGGTCCAGGTTGATCGTGTAACTTTGCGCCAGCAGCAGGGCCTTGCGCACCACGTTCTCCAATTCCCGGACGTTGCCGAGCCACTTCTGCGCCTGCAGGGCCTCGATGGCGTCAGGATGAATCGAGGGCTGCGTGTTTCCCAGCTCGGGCCCGTGTTTCTGGAGGAAAAAACGGACGAGATCCGGGATATCCTCCCGGCGCTCCCGAAGCGGCGGCAGGGTGACCACCACCACGCTCAGCCGGTAATACAGATCCTGGCGGAATTGCTTCTGGCGGATCGCCGCCTCCAGATCGCGGTGGGTCGCTGCCAGGACCCGCACGTCCACGGAGACCGTGTCCTTCCCGCCCAGCCGTTGCAGGCATTTCTCCTGGAGCACGCGCATCAGCTTCACCTGCGTCCCCAGGGTCATGTCCCCGATTTCATCCAGAAAAATCGTTCCATGATCCGCCTGCTCGAAGCGGCCGATGCGGCGCATCTCGGCTCCGGTGTACGCGCCGCGTTCGTGGCCGAACAATTCGCTCTCGAGCAGTGTCTCCGGAATGGCGGCGCAATTGATGGCGATGAACGGCGCGTTGGCCCGGTCGCTGTGCTGGTAAAGCGCGCGGGCGATCAATTCCTTGCCCGTCCCGGTCTCGCCCCGGATGAGCACGTTGACCGGTTTGGAGGCGACGCGGCCGATTTCCTTGTAGATGCCCTGCATGGCGGGGCTTTGGCCCACAATCGCGTCCCGCGCCGTGCCGGCGTCCCCGAGAACAACCGGTTCCGACATCAGGCGGTTGCTGTCCGCCGCTTTCCGGACCAGCTCGATGATCTCCGGAATGCCGAACGGCTTGAGCAGGTAATCGTAGGCGCCAAACTTCATCGCCTCGATGGCGGTTTCAGTCGTGCCGAAAGCCGTGATCAGGATGATCGGCAGGCGGGGTCGCAGGGCGTGGAGCTGGCGCACGAGTTCGAGGCCATTGAGGCCCGGCAGCCGCAGGTCGGTGATGACGACATTAAACGGGTCGCCGCTGGCGCGTGCGAGGCCGGTGTCCCCCCGCTTTTCCACCGCGACCTCGTGCCCTTCCTCCAGCAGAATCCGCTGCAGGTTTTCAGTGATTCCGGCGTCATCCTCGATCAGCAAGATTTTCGCGGCGGCGCTCATGCGCTGGCTTCCGGCAGGACAATGCCGAATGTGGTGCCGCGGTTGAGCTGCGTTTGGTATTGCAACGCTCCGCCGTGGTTCTCGACGATCCGGGCGGCAATGGACAATCCCAGGCCGATCCCGTTTTCCTTGGTCGTGAAGAACGGATCGAACAGCCGTTTCTCGATTCCGGACGGAATCCCCTTGCCTGTGTCCGCGACTTCGAGGACGACTGCGTCTGTCTCGCCGTTGCGCAGCCGTCTCCGTTCCTGGCGGGTGCGCAGGGTGATCTTTCCCCCGGTACCGATGCTGTCCACGGCGTTTTGAACCAGGTTAATCAACACCTGTTTCATCTGCGCGGCGTCCACGCGGACCCACCTCGGCGCCGATGTTTCCAAGGCGAGCTGGATGTTGGTTTTTGCCAGTTGCGGTCCGAGGAATTGCTGTATTTCCAGCAGGAGCAGATCCGCGGGAACCGTGGCCAAGTCCGGGTCCGACGGGCGGGCGAACTGGAGAAAGTCGTTCACGATCCGTTCCAGGCGCAGGATTTCCCTTTCCACGAGCTTGACGTCGGCGTATTCCGGCGACGTGGGCTGAAACTTTTTCTGCTGGATGAACAGGGCAGCTTTGACGGCAGTGAGCGGGTTGCGGATTTCGTGCGCGACGCCGGCGGCCAGCATGCCGAGGGAGGCGAGTTTTTCATGGCGCTCCGCCAGGGCCTGGCTTTCTCCGAGTTTGACCCGCAGCGGGGCGATCAGGTGCCGGTAAACCCCGAACGCGAGCGCCGCGCCGAAGAGGAACAACAACCCGAGCAAAACGAGGTTCGAGAGCCGGAGTTGCGACAGCGAGCCTTTGGCGTGGGACAGAAGGTCGTTGCGCGATTCGTAGTGGGCTTTGGCCAGCAACTGGCTGAGATCGAACAGGCGCTGCGACTGGATGCGGATGGGAACGAATTCCGCCAGCGTGGCGCTCGACTGTCCCGCGGACTGCATCTGGGCGTGCAGATTCCGGGCAACGCTCAGGTAGTCGTCGTAGGCGGTATCGATTTGCTGGAGGAGGTCCTTTTCGCGCTGGGTGTTCAATCTGGGTTTCTGTTCGTCAATCCAGACATCCAGCTCGTGGCTGCGTTTGAGGAATTCATCCCAGGCCGCCGGATCATGGAAAGT
>JBEKFT010000068.1:0-6830 GCA_050013175.1 Verrucomicrobiota bacterium | reverse complement strand
GTTCACCAGAACCTTCGGCTCGACGATAGACTCCTTCATCAGGGCGAGCAGATCGTTGCCGCCGGCCAGATAAGCGCCGTCGTCTCCGGCCAGTTCACGGGCGCCGGCGGGTGAAAGCGCTGTGGCGTATTGAAAGGGTTTCATGCAGTCGTGAGTGTGTCCATCCCCAGGGCGGCGAGCACTTTCTGCGGAGTGATGGGCAGGCTGCCGACCCGCACGCCGATTGCGTTGGCGACGGCGTTGGCAATCGCGCCGGCGGTCGGAATGGTGACCGGTTCGCCGATGCCGATGACGCCGCGCTCGGGCATGTCGAGGAGCACCAGATCAATGTCCGGCGCATCCGCCAGCCCGGCGAGTTTGTAAGTCTCGAAGTTCGGATTGAGAACGAAGCCGGTCTGCAGGTCCATGATGCGCTCCTCGTAAAGCGCGTAGCCGATGCCCATGAGGATGCCGCCGTTGACCTGGCTTTCGGCGGTGAGCTGGCTCACGATCAACCCGCCATCCTGGACGCAGGTGATCTTCCTGACTTTGACGAAACCGGTGTCGGTATCCACCCCGACTTCGGCGAACTGCACGCCGCCGGCGCCGCTGGAGGACAGGCCCTCCTGCCATTCGCCGTGGACCACGAGCGGATTGATCCCGAGCTTTTTGCACGCAGCCATCCAGTTTTCACGGCGCGCGCCGGCAACACCCGTTTGCTTTTGCAATTCCTGCAGCGCCCGGGTGCAGACATTGTGAATGGCCGGCGAAACCGATGCCGCCGTGGTGCTGCCGCCGCTGCCCCCCGACGGCGGAAAGCGCGTGTCCCCGATGCGCACGAGGATCTGCTCCGGTTTGAGGCCGAGCAGGTCCGCCCCGATGAGGGCGATGAGCGTCTTGGTGCCGGTTCCCAGATCCTGCGTGCCGCACCGGATTTCGATGCTGCCGTCCGGATTGATCTGGGCCTCGGCCTGGGTGCCCCGGCCGCCGCCGCCCCACGTCGCACCCGCGCAACCGACACCGGTTTTGACCGGGCCCGGCGAGCTGCCGGGCGTCTTGTACTTTTCCTTCCAGCCGAATCGCTCCGCCGCCAGCCGGTATTCCTTTTGGCGGATCTCGGACGGATCGTTCTTCAAACGGAGTTCGACCGGGTCCATGCCGAGTTTCACCGCGAGTTCATCCATGATGGACTCCATGCCGAACGAAGCCGGGGGATGGCCCGGAGCGCGAAAGGCGCGGGCCGATCCGGCATTGACGGCGACGGAGGATTGTTTCACCCGGATGTTCGGCACCTGGTAAATGTAGGGCGCGGGAAATCCGGCGCCGCCGCCGCCGCCCGCCGTCGAGCCGCCGGCGCCGATGCCGGCCGTGCCGTAGGATTCCAGGTCGAAGGCATGCAGCACTCCATCCGCCGTGGCGCCGAGCCTGATTTTTTGGAAACTGGAAGGCCGGTTGCCGACGGCGAGCGATTGATCGAACCGGGTCAGCATCAATTTGACAGGGGCTTTGGCCTGTTGGGACAATCGAGCCGCCAGGCCGCCTTCCACACCGGGCCCGAACTTGGAGCCGAACCCGCCGCCCATGAATTCGGAGAGGACGCGTATCTGGGATTGCGGAACGCTTAAATTGTCCGCCAACCCCTCCGCCACGCTGGTAATGCCCTGCGTCGAGGCCCAGCACGTAATCCCGTCGGCCGCCCAGGAAACCGTGTTGCCGTGAGTCTCGAGGGGATGATGGATCTGGACAGGCGTGCTGAAAGAACCCTCCACCACGGTCGCGCATTCCGCGAACGCCTTGTCCACATCGCCCTTTTCATTCACGTGCGGCGGGGCGGCGTTGGGAGAATCCTCCCAGACGCGAGGCGCCGAATCCCCCATCGCCTCCGCTTCACGAACCACGAAGGGCAACTCGGCGGCTTCGACCTCGATGGCGCGCAAGGCATCCAGACAGGCCTGTTTGGTGGCGCCCGCGACCGCCGCGAGTTCCTCGCCGTAGTAACGCACGGTGCGTTCCCCCTCGCGCGCGAGGACTGCCGCCTTGATCCCCGGCACCTTCAGCGCCTTGTCCAGATTGATCTTCGTGATTTTTGCCTTCGCCCATTTCGATCGAAGAATCATGCCGTAAAGCCATCCTTCCGGCTGGACGTCCGAAGCGTATTTGGCCGCGCCGGTCACCTTGGCGGGGGCATCGATGCGCCGGGTGTGGCTGCCGATATAGATTCTCTTCTCAGGCCAGCTTGGCATAAGAAATCACCTCGGTTTTGCCGGCAGTGGAAACTCCAGCGGCTGTCAGGGCGGCTTGCAGGATCCCGGGGTAGGCGCCGCAACGGCACAGGTTGCCGGAACACGCGTGCCTGACGTCGTCCGCCGTGGGGCGGGGATTCGTCTTCAACAGCGCCGTCACGCTCATCACAAATCCGGGTGTGCAGTAACCGCACATCAAGGCGTCCTTGTCGATGAACGCTTCCTGCACCTTGCTCAGCTTCCCGTTTGCCGCAAGGCCCTCGATGGTCGTGATCGCGCGGCCTTGCGCCTCGATGGCAAGCATCGAGCAGGAGTAAACCGGCTTGTCGTCGAGCAACACCGTGCAGGCGCCGCACGTCGCCCGATCGCAGACTTCCTTCGAGCCCGTCAGCGGCAGATGGTTTCTCAGCGCATCCAGCAGCGTCGTGCGCGGCTCCACCTCCATCTTCATCGGTTTGCCGTTTACTTGAAGCGTGATAGGCAGCGGTTCCGGGCCGAGAACCTTCTCCGCGTTGGCCTTTTCCAATTCCTTCGCAACGGCCTCCACCTGCGCGGTCGCGGCCACGGCCGCGCTGGTGCCAAACGTCTTGAGGAAGGAGCGGCGCGAGATGGAAAAGCCCTCGTTCGACTTCAACTCACTCATGGTTTCAGAGTGGATTGTGGTCGGAACTGCACAAGTCCGCAAGAGTTACATACAGGCTTTTCGCGGCGACCGGTTCGCCGAAACGGGCGAGAAACACGCTGCGTTTCCCGGCGTCTGCCCATTTCAATTTGAGCAGCGGTTCCGTGATCTGTGAGCCCTGATCCTCGGCAACCGCGAACAGGCTGGTGACGGAGCGGGGCTGGTACCAGAGCGATTCACCGCAGGCAAAGGCTTGGCAACGCGCGAACGGTGACGCTTTCACCGAGATGAAATCCCCGGCTGAAAACGTGTCGCCCGTCTGGGATCTCGCAAAGCGCAGCGGCACGACGCGCGTGCAGGCCGTTGCCGGATGGAAATCCGGCTGGCTGGATTTCAGCCAGGCGACCAGCGCGCCGAGCTGGACCCGGGTTGCGCCCTGGGGCAGATAGATGACGGCGTCCCCGGATTTGGATTCCGGGATGGCGAGGTTATCGGACGAAGACTGCAACACGGCGACTCCGAGTCCTGACAGGCGGGTTCCGTTGAAGGTGCCGCCTGTGAAATTCCATGCGCGCAGCATGTAACGTCCTTCGAGGGTCGCCTCGCTGGACACCACGCAGCCGCCGGCATAAAGCGCGCACGAATGCAGTTCGAGGAGGCTGCCGCGGGGCGGCATGTCCCCGGCAACGGCAAGGTTCAGGCCGATTGCTGCCAGCCCGCTCACGAGAAAAACGCGTCGATTCATAAATGTGAACTCCATTTCATCCGAACGTTTGGGAACAAACTCGAAACAGGACGACACGCTGCCTGATCGAATGGGTTCCTCGAAATAGATACACCAGGTCCGGATTCCGCGCCACCCACATTTCATCCGGCTCACGGCTGTGTCCCGGCCTTCGGCGCGCGGCCTTCAGGGCATATCAATTCTCCGCCGCAGGGGAGCGCATGCGCCCTCGCGTGCAGTGGTTGGCGCCTCGCCAACCACTTTTGAGCCGTCAATCGGGATGCGAAATAGCCTTGCAAAAGAGATGTCGTGTACTAATGTTTATTTGCGAAGTTATAAATGAAACTCACCGTATATCGAGGGGTTTTTCTCCAAAACCCCGGCCTGATCATGAATGTCCTGATTGCGGTCAACAATGGATTGGAGCGATGAAAGCGGTTGCAATCAATGGGAGTCCGCGAAAGGGAGGGAACACCGAGATCCTGCTCAAGAAAGTGCTCGCACCCCTCATCGCCGCCGGCTGGCAGACGGAGTTCATTCAATTGGGAGGAAAACCCATCCACGGGTGCATGGCCTGCTACCAGTGTTTCACCAGGAAAAACTCCCGCTGCAGCCAGAAGGATGATTTCTTCGACGGGTGCCTGGAGAAAATGATCGACGCGGACGCAATCGTCCTGGGATCGCCGACCTATTTCACCGACGTGAGCGCCGAAATGAAGGCCCTGATCGACCGCAGCGGTCTTGTCGCCATCGCCAATGGCGGGTTGTTCCGCGGAAAGATCGGAGCCGCGGTCGTGGCCGTGCGGCGCGGCGGCGGCACCCACGCTTTCGACACCATCAACCACATGTTTCTCATGTCCGGCGCCATCGTTCCGGGATCCACCTATTGGAACCTCGGATTCGGCCTGGACAAGGGCGATGTCGAGAAGGACGACGAGGCGTCGCGGAACATGACCGATCTGGGCCGGACCATCGACTGGCTTGGCCGGGCGATCCGCGAGCACATCGACGCTCATCCGCACGCCGATGTTTCCGAACAACCCGGGTAACCCGATAATCCGGCTGGAGCAGGATTGGCAAAAAAGGGTTAAATAAAGCCAAAAAGACTAGGTGACGCGCACGGAGGTTGGAGGCAACATTTTCGTGTCGGCTTTGTCCGGCAAAACTGGAACCACTATGCAAACACGCTTTGACCTTTGTCAGGCTGATATTCCACAGTCCTGGTACAATTTACTCGCTGATTTCCCCGAACCGCTGCCTCCGCCTCTGCATCCCGGCACGAAACAGCCGATGCCGCCCGAGGCGCTGGAAGCCATTTTCCCGAAAAACCTGATCGCGCAGGAGATGAGTCCGGACCGGTGGATTGAGGTCCCTGAACCCGTGCGGGATGTTTATGCCCTGTGGCGGCCCACGCCGTTGCTGCGTGCGGTGCGGTTCGAGAAGGCTCTGCAGACTCCAGCCCATATTTACTACAAATACGAGGGCGCAAGCCCGGCCGGCAGCCACAAACCCAATACCGCCGTCGCCCAGGCCTATTTCAACAAGGTCGCCGGCACCAAACGCCTCGCCACGGAAACAGGCGCCGGCCAGTGGGGCTCCTCGCTCGCGTTGGCATCGAAGCTGTTCGACCTGGAATGCAACGTTTACATGGTCAAGGTGAGCTACCAGCAGAAGCCGTATCGCCGCATGCTCATGCATACCTGGGGCGCCACGGTCCACCCCAGCCCGAGCGACCAGACGGAATTCGGCCGCAAGCTGCTGGCCGAAGATCCGAATTGCCCCGGCAGCCTCGGCATCGCCATCAGCGAAGCGATCGAGGATACCGTCAAACATCCGCACACCAAATACTCCCTGGGCAGCGTCCTCAACCACGTCTGTCTCCACCAGACGGTCATCGGCCAGGAAACCATCAAACAAATGGAACTGGCCGGCGAAGAACCGGACGCGATCATCGCCTGCTGCGGGGGCGGCAGCAACTTTGCAGGACTGGCGTTTCCGTTCATCGGCAAAAAGATCAAGGAGAAAAAGAAGTATCGCATCGTCGCCGTCGAACCCTCCGCCTGCCCGACTTTGACCAAAGGCGAACTGCGTTACGACTTCGGCGACACGGCGGAAACCACGCCGCTGTTGATGATGTACACCCTCGGCCACAAATTCATGCCGCCGTCGATCCACGCCGGAGGCTTGCGCTATCACGGCATGTCGCCCATGGTCAGCCACGCGCTCAAACTCGGCCTGATCGAAGCCGAAGCCTATCACCAGACCCGGGTCTTTGAAGTGGCAACTCTCTTCGCCCGCAGCGAAGGCATCGTCCCGGCGCCCGAATCCGCCCACGCCATCGCCTCGGTCGCCCAGGAAGCAATCAAGGCCCGCGAAACCGGGAAAAAACGCGTGCTCCTGTTCAATCTCTCGGGACACGGCTTGCTCGACCTGAGTGCGTACGAAACCTATCTCACCGGAAAGTTGCAGGATGTTTGATCCCGCGCGGCGGGTGATACCTCTGCCGCGCGAAGCCCACGGTACCGTTTAGCCCAAAAAACCATGAACTCTCAAACCCTCAAACCAACCCGGACTCATAAACTTCTGGTTTTCACCTGCCTGCTGGCATTACCGGTCATTACACAGGCGCAACCCACCGCCCAGTACGTGCCAGGCGTCGAAGGGATCAAAGGCGCCTCCCTGCCGCCGCCCGGAATCTATTTCCGCGACTACAATTACTTCTATACGGCCGACCAGTTGAACGACGCGGCTGGAAACAAAATTGCCCCGGCGGACCTGCACGCTTTCACGTATGGCAATATTCCCCGCGTGCTGTGGATCACCGATACCCGCTTCCTGGGTGGATTCGTCGGGGTCGATGCCCTCCTGCCGCTCGTGTACCAGCAGGCCAGCGCGAATACTGCGCCGCCGCGATTCAACAACAGCACATTCGGCGTCGGCGACCTGTTCGCCGAAGGCACGCTTTCGTGGCACCTGCAGCAGTTTGACTTCGCCGTCGTCAGCGGCGTTTGGGCGCCCACCGGCAACTCTCCGACCAGTCCCGGCCCCACAACAATGCCGGGGCAGGGCTATTGGGACTTCATGCAAACCGCGGGGGCCACGTGGTATATTGATACGAACAAGACCTGGGCCGTGTCCGCCTTGAACCGCTATGAGTTTAACACCGAACAGCGCCATACGCACATCAGCCCCGGGCAGGCCTACACGCTCGAGTGGGGGATCAGCAAAACTCTCGCGAATGTCATCGATGTGGGCCCGGTGG
>JBEKFT010000067.1:0-6832 GCA_050013175.1 Verrucomicrobiota bacterium | reverse complement strand
TCGGGAGGTTTTGCCCAGATGGTGCCGGTGAGGAGGGCGGGTTCCAGATAATCGACTCCTCCGGGCTGCCCTTTGTCCGTGTCCGCGGCGAACAAAAACAGGGCACTTCCGGCCCAGAAGGTCAGGAGGAGAACCGGCAGTGGGCGTGGAGGGCGGCGCGAAATTCTTCTCATGCCTGAAAGGCTAGAGGAAAACCCCGGGCCGTCAATTTTCCGGATGGAACGGATTCATCCGGCGTTCCGCCCGGGAGCCTGTGCCGGGTGTGAAATGGCCTTGCGCGGCGGCGGCGGAGTGGCGGGCCGGGTGGAGCGAGGGTGCGGACGGGGTGTGAGCCGGGCAGCGCCGTTATTTCCGCTTTCCTTTTGTGTTTCCACGAATACAGTTTCCAGATTCATGAACGATATTGATATCGAGAAACTGCAGGGCATCGCCCAACAGTTGCGGATCCATTCCATTGAAGCGACGACGGCAGCGGGCAGCGGACATCCCACCTCGTGCTGTTCGGCCGCGGACGTTGTGGCCGCGCTTTTCTTTGGCCACATGCGCTTTTTGCCGAAGGACCCGCACTACTACAACAACGATCGATTTGTTCTGTCGAAAGGCCACGCCGCGCCCCTGCTTTATGCGGCCTGGGCCGAGCTGGGCTTTTTCCCGGCGGAAGAGCTGCTCAAACTCCGTCAACTGGGCAGCGATCTGGAAGGACATCCGACACCCCGGCTGCCGTTCGTGGACGTGGCGACAGGCTCGCTCGGCCAGGGTCTGAGCGTGGGTGTCGGCATGGCGTTGTGCGCGCGCCTGGACAAGCTGGATTACAAGACCTACGTGCTGCTCGGTGACGGCGAAATCGCCGAGGGTTCCGTCTGGGAAGCCGCCTCTCTCGCCGGAGTCCACAAGTTGAACAATCTCGTTGCCATCGTGGACGTGAATCGCCTCGGTCAAAGCCAGGCGACGGCATTCGGCCAGGATCTGGATGTTTACCAGAGGCGCTTCCAAGCCTTCGGCTGGCGCACGGAGGAAATCGACGGCCACGACATCGAGGAGATCCTGGAAGTGCTGGCCGCGGCGGGTCTGGGAGACCGTCCGCTGGTTATTCTGGCCAAAACGCTCAAGGGCGCGGGCATTTCCTTCATCCAGGACAAGGAAGGATGGCACGGCAAGCCGTTGGACAAGGAAGAAGCGGCGAGGGCCATCGCCGAGCTTCAACCCAAGGCAAAGTCGGGCCTTGACGTTCCCATCGAGGCCCCCAGTCAGTTGCCGGCCCCCCACAACACCGCCCCCGCAGCGTATCCCCCGTTGAACTACAAGCTCGGGGATTCGGCCGCGACGCGCGAGGCGTTTGGCAACGCGCTGTTGCGCATCGGCGAAGCGGACCCGCGGGTGGTGGCGATGGATGGTGACACGAAGAATTCCACCTATTCGGACAAGTTCTACAAGAAATTCCCGGACCGGTTCATCGAATGTTTTATTGCGGAACAGAACATGGTGGGTGTGGCCACCGGGTTTGCGGTGCGCGGCAAGGTGCCTTTTGCCTCCACGTTCGCCTGTTTCCTCACCCGCGCTTACGACCAGATTCGCGTGGCGGGTATTTCCCAGGCCAACCTCAAACTGGTCGGCTCCCATGTGGGCGTGAGCATCGGAGAAGACGGCGCGACGCAAATGGGTTTGGAGGACATTGCCATGCTGCGCGCGGTTGTGGGCAGCAAGGTGTTGTATCCGAGCGATGCCGTTTGCGCGGAGAAACTGGTGGAACAAATGGTCCAAACCAGGGGGGTTTGTTTCCTGCGCACTTCGCGGCCGAAGACCCCGGTGATTTACAACAATGACGAACAGTTTCCGATCGGCGGCGCCAAGGTCTTGCGGCAATCCAGCAACGACAAAGCCACGGTGGTGGCGGCCGGCGTGACGCTGTTCGAAGCGTTGAAGGCCGCGGACACGCTCAAGCAGGAAGGCATCGGCATCACAGTGATCGATGCCTACAGCGTGAAGCCGCTGGCAAAGGATGTCATCAAGTCCGCCGCGCAGAAGACCCAACTGACCGTCATCACGGTGGAAGACCATTACGCCGAAGGCGGATTGGGCGACGCGGTGGCGGGCGAGTTGAGCGTGGAGGGAATCAGAGTCCATAAGATGGCCGTCACGGAATTGCCGCACTCCGGCAAAGCCGAAGAATTGCTGGCAAAATATGGTATTGATGCAGCCGCAATTGTGAAGAAGGTCAAGTCGTTGGGTTGACCGGACCTCGCCGCCAGGTTCCGGCGCGCGGCTCTGTGAGCCGCAGCAACATGTGTATAATGCTGGACGCCGTGGGATCTGCCAGCACGCGGCCATTTGCTCACCCTGCTGCGGGTCACAGACCCGCTCTCCGGGACGCGTGCTCATTTCAAACGGCGGTCCCGCCGAGGCGGGACCGCAGTCCAGGACACTCTCGCGCCGAACGCGCTCTCTCCTTAATAAATCTGCCGCCCACGGGCTTCCACGGGTGAGCCGGCTGGCATCTGTGTTGCCGTTTGACGCCCGGTCAGGATCAAATTATGCAGCAAATTGGGCCGCCAGAAATCCATTACCTGTCCGCCGCCGCCGGATGGCTCGAGCTGGGTGTGCCCGCCGAGGCCGAGGCCGAGCTCGACAAGATCTCGGCCGGTCTTCAGAGCCATCCGGACATCCTCGAAGTGCGATGGTTGACACTGGCCCAGTTGAAGCGCTGGGACAAGGCACTGGCGGTCGCTCGCGCCTTGTTGAAAAAGGCGCCGAACCGATGCTCCGGTTGGTTGCACCAGGCTTACTCGCTGCGTCGCGCGTCCCCAAACGGGCTCCAGCAGGCCTGGGAATCCTTGCTTCCTGCCTATGATAAATTCCCCCACGAACCGACCATTGCCTACAATCTGTCCTGTTACGCCTGCCAGATGCAGCAGCTCGAACAGGCGCGTGCCTGGATCCAGCGGGCGCTGAAAGCGGGAGACAAGCAGAAGATCAAGCAGATGGCTCTCGAGGATCACGACCTCGAAGCCCTTTGGGAAGAAATCCGCGCGTTTTAGCCGGGATCTGTCACACGTCTGAGCAACCCCACAGTTGCCTCCGCCATTTCCCTGTCGTAACGTGAGCGGCCTTTGATGACAGCAAATCCCACCGAACGGCCCGTGCGGGTCGGGATGATTTCGCTCGGCTGCGCCAAGAACCTGGTGGACGCCGAGATCATGCTTGGCACCCTGTTGCAGGCCGGCTTGGAGATCACCAATGACCCCGGGCAGGCGGACGTGATGATCGTCAACACCTGTTCGTTCATTGATTCGGCCCAGGAAGAAAGCGTGGACACGATCCTGGAATCGGCCGAACTGCGAAACGCGAAGAACCGGGGCCAGGCTTTGATCGTTTCCGGTTGCCTGCCCCAGCGTTTTCGCGACGAACTGCCCGCGCTTCTGCCCGAGGTGGACGCCTTCATCGGCATCGATCAGGTTTCGCAAATTTCCGAGGTCGTGAAGAAGGCGATGGCCCGGAGGCAGGAGAAAACGGAGTCCAAGGTCCGAAGTCCAAAGTCCGAAGTCCGAAGTCCAAGGTCCAAAGCTCAAAGTTCAAAGTTGAAGGTCCAGAGTGGCCGGACCGCGCCGTCGATTCAGTCCCCGGCCCCAAGCACTCACCCCCTCTTCGATGTCACGCTCCGCCCGCAGTACATCCCGGACTACGCCACGCCCCGGTTTCGGCTGACCCCGGGGCATTTTGCCTACGTGAAGATCGCGGAAGGGTGCAACCATCCGTGCAGCTTCTGCATCATTCCACGCATGCGCGGTTCCCATCGCAGCCGTCCGCAACCGGACGTGGTGGCGGAAGCCGGGGCGCTCGTGGCGGGCGGGGTGAAGGAGCTGAATCTCATTTCACAGGACTCGACCTACTACGGGCTGGATTTGCGCGCGAACCACAGCCGCGCGATCGCCTCTCCGCAGCAGTTCGGGGCGGCCGTCCGGTCCCTCGCCGCCGGATCCACGACGATTTGCACCTTGTTGCGGGAGTTGAACGCGCTGCCGGGCGATTTCTGGGTTCGCCTGCTCTACACCCACCCGGCGCACTGGACGGACGAGTTGATTCGGACTATCGCCGAATGTCCGAAAGTTGCCCGCTATGTGGATATCCCGCTCCAGCACATCCATGAAAACATGCTCGAACGGATGCGCCGGGAAACCTCGCGGCGGCACATCGTGGATCTGCTGGGCCGAATCCGCGCCGGCATTCCCGGCATTACGCTGCGCACGACGTTCATCGTGGGCTTTCCCGGCGAGACGAAGGACTATTTCCAATCGCTGCTGGATTTCATCGAGGAGACCCGGTTCGAGCGGCTGGGCGTCTTCACCTACTCGCAGGAGACGGCGACGCGCGCCGGAGCCATGGCCGGTCAGGTGCCGGAAACGGTGAAGCAAGAGCGCCGCGAACGGGTGATGGCTGCCCAGCGCCGGATCGCCCGCGGCGTTTCGGAGTCCTTCGTCGGCCGGACGATCCCAGTGCTTGTCGAAGGCAAGGCGAACCCGAAGCAGCTCCAGAGCGCGAATGTGAGCTCATGGGAGCATGGCCTCCTGCGCGGAAACGAATCTCAAATCTCAAATCTCGAACCTCAAATCCATCTGATCGCCCGCGGCGAAGCCGACGCGCCGGACATCGACGGGCGGGTGTATGTCCGCGCCACCCCCGGCGCGCGCGAAGCGGCGCTGCCGACGGGCGAGTTTGCCCGGGTGAAGATCGTGGGGTGCACGGATTACGATTTGATGGCGGAGCCATGAAAGGAAACCTTTGCGCCACGGCGGCTTTGCGATAAAAAGGGCGGGAATGAATTTGCCGAACAAGCTGACCGTCTCGCGCTTCCTGCTGACCGTGGCGTTCCTGGTGGTGATGTTCTCCCGCGTGCGGTTCCATGAGACCATCGCCCTGGTGCTGTTCCTGGCGGCCGGGGTGAGCGATTTCCTGGACGGTGAACTTGCCCGCCGCCGCAAGCTGATCACCAATTTCGGCATTCTCATGGATCCGCTTGCTGACAAAATCATGGTCTGCACCGCCTTCATCGCGTTTGTCGGCCTGGAATGGCTTCCCGCCTGGATGGCGGTGGTCGTGGTGGCCCGCGAACTGGCCATCACCGGATTGCGGC
This sequence comes from Verrucomicrobiota bacterium, assembly GCA_050013175.1. Taxonomy (GTDB): domain Bacteria; phylum Verrucomicrobiota; class Verrucomicrobiia; order Limisphaerales; family BOG-1460; genus BOG-1460. The sequence goes on along the minus strand of JBEKFT010000067.1, from coordinate 1,704 downwards.
TCCTCGCCGCGTCCAAGAGTGTCGTGCTCGCCGCCGAGCGCTACGGCAAACATAAGACGGTTTCCCAGATCGTCGCCATCGTCGCAATCCTGATCCTGGCGAGTTACGACCAATGGGGCCCCGCCGGACGGGCCGTGTTTGGCTGGCCGCTCTTCGGCGAACCTTGGATCCGGTGGTTCGCGGAGGCAGCCAAATGGCTGGCCGTCCTGCTGACGTTTGTTTCCGGGTGGCTTTATCTCTGGAAAAACCGGTTCCTTTACCTCCACGACATTTGATCCGCCTGTGAACGGCCTTCTTCTTTGGATCGCCCAAGGCTTTGGCATCGGCCGGATTCGGATCGCGCCGGGGACCTTCGGATCGCTGCTCGGCCTGATTTGGTTTGCGCTGTTGGTGCTCACCGGGAACGGGTGGTGTTTTCTTGCCGGAACCCTCGCCGGACTGGCGCTCTCAGTCTGGCTCTGCGGGAAAGCCGAAAAGACCCTCAACCAGAAGGATCCAGGGTCGGTCGTCCTGGATGAAATTGCGGCGATGCCCGTCTGCTTTGCCGGCTGGGTCGGGATCGCGATGGCAAAGGCGGGGGCATTCCCGGGCCTGGAGAGCTTTGCTTCAGGCTATGCCTGGTTGACGACGGCCGCCCTATTCGCCGCATTCCGGTTCTTCGACGTGGTGAAACCCTGGCCCGTTCACCAAAGCCAATCGCTGCCCGGAGGTTGGGGCGTCACCGTGGACGATGCGCTTGCGGCGGTGTATGTGAACGGGGTTGTGCTCGCCATCCACGCCGGAAAGGCAGTCCTCACCCATTAATTTTATCGCCGCGGCGCCGGCGCCGGCACGGGGAGTGTTTCGCCGGCATTGGTTTGCGCCGGCTGGTACAGGCCCGGTTTCAGGCCGGCGAGCGGATCGCGCGCGCGGTAATGACGCCAGGTGAGAAAGAGGGAACTGACGATCACGATGCCGGCCACGGCGCCCACGCCGATCAATCCTTTGAGCCAATCCACTCTCGAGAGCTGGAGCATGACGAAATCCAGCGGTCCCCATTTTTGATCCGTGAGCGGCGGCGGTTCGCTGAATTTTTCCGTGCGTCCCAGTTCCGCATCCAGGGCGGCCATCATCTCCGGCACGTCGAGCTTGAGCAAGGTGGCGTACGAGCGGACAAATCCCCGGATGTAAACCGGCGCGGAGAACACGTTGAAGTCTCCCTGTTCCAACGCACGGATGTGGTCGGTCCGGATTTTCGTAACGTCGGCCACTTGATGGACGGTCAGGTTTTGCGCCTCGCGCGCCTGACGGAGTTTTTCGGCAACCGTGGACATGCTGGCTATTATTTGCGGTTTTACGCGGGAGTTTGCAATCCCGGATTTTCCGCGCCACGGGGTGGCGACGGCCCGCCGCCAGGTTACGCCTCAGCCGGAACGATTCCGTTGAAAAGGGGGAGAACACGCGCCCTCGCGTGTTCCGACCGGCGCCCTCGCCGGTCGGTTCGATCGCAGCAGCACGAACTGAATGGTGCGACTGGCTCCGAGGCTCCACGTGGTGGGCGAGGGCGCCCGCCACCGCACCCGAGGCGGGTGCGCTCCCCAGAATAACGGAATCGTTCCGGGTTAGCTCGCTCTGTTTGCTCCTGTAAAATGAATCCCGATGGGCAGTCCAAAAGCGGTGTCGCCGCTGCGCTCTGCCACTGCAGTCCAAGATGCATCCGGCGCG